>DATNAF010000193.1:0-11096 GCA_035572845.1 Terriglobales bacterium | reverse complement strand
GTTGACGTTGATGACTGCTTCCGCAGGAGAAACAACGGCGCGGTCTTCGATGAAGTCGCCAAGGTGCGAATCTTCTTCTTCGCCGATCGGCGTTTCGAGAGAGATCGGCTCTTGGGCAATCTTCAGAACTTTCCGCACTTTCGCCACCGGAATGTCCATGCGCTTAGCGATTTCTTCTGAGCTCGGCTCGCGTCCCAGCTCCTGCACCAGCTGCCGCGAAGTGCGGATCAGCTTGTTGATGGTTTCGATCATGTGCACCGGGATACGAATCGTGCGCGCCTGGTCGGCAATTGCGCGGGTGATGGCTTGTCGAATCCACCATGTAGCGTAAGTTGAAAATTTGTAGCCTCGGCGGTATTCAAATTTGTCCACCGCTTTCATCAGGCCGATGTTGCCTTCCTGAATCAGATCGAGGAACTGCAATCCGCGATTGGTATATTTCTTCGCAATTGAAACCACCAGTCGCAGGTTGGCTTCGATGAGCTCGCGCTTCGCGTGCTCGGCATCCATGTCGCCCTGGATGAGTTCACGCTGAGTGCGCTTGAGCTCCTGGAAAGCGACGCCAACTTCCTGCTCGATCTTTTCCAGTTCCGCATTGATGGCGCGGGCCTGGCGCTTGTACTCCTTGCGCTGATCTTCGCTGCGAGTGGCTTCGGCTTTCTTGTCGAGGTTCTGCGCCTGGCGATCGAGCGAACGCATGGTGTCGACCGTCTTGTTGAGTCGATCGATCAGCCGTTTGCGTTCGACATTGGTGAAGCCGAGTTTACGTACAGCTTGCGAAACCCCAATCACCGCGCGCGCCAGCTGATTGCGCAGACGACGATAGGGCTTCGGATTCTTCTTCTGCGAAACCTCGGCGAACTTTTCCTGCACCTGCATGGCTTTTTTGTAAGCCTTGGCCAGTTCGTCGATCTTTCCAGTGAAATCGCTGAGGCGGGCCTGAACGATTTCGTCGGTGATTTCTTCCTCGTCGAAGGTGACCACTTCTTTAATCGAGCGGACGCCCTTCTTCAGGTCCTCGCCCATGGCGAGCAGTTCGCGAATTACAATTGGCGAACGCGAAAGCGCTTTGAGTACGCGGTTCTGGCCGCGTTCGATTCGCTTCGCAATTTCAACTTCGCCTTCCCGTGTAAGTAGTGGAACCGTTCCCATCTCGCGCAAATACATGCGGACAGGATCGTTGGTTTTCTCCATCGCTCCGGGAGTGAGGTCGAGTTCAACATCTTCCCCTGCCTCTTCAGCGTCTTCCCTATCCAGAGCGGTCGAGGGTATTTTGGGGCCCTCGAGTACATCAATTCCTTGCGTACCAATCGTGGTCAGCAAATCTTCCAGGTCGTCAGGGCTTTGCACATCCTGCGGGATCAAGTCATTGACTTGATCGTAGGTGAGATATCCCTTCTCTTTACCTGTATCAATCAATTTTTTAATATCGTCGAATTTATCTTCAAGGGCCAAGAAGAATTGTCCTTTTCGTCTTCTTCGTTTTCGTTCGAGTTAAGTTCGTCTTCATTTCTATCGGACGAAAGTGAGATGTCTTTTAGGTACGGTGGGAGCGTGCTATGGCGAGCTGGACGCCGGCACAAACTTTGAAATTTTAGCAGAAAGAGGCTGCGAAAAGCAGCTAGTGGCGCTCAACCGTATTTTTTCTGCTTGCTTTTCCGATGCTGCGTCCGATGTTGGTAGAACCCGCTTACCCGCCGTTAATAATTAGATGGCAAACAGGGGCTTTTAGTTTCAGGAGCTTGGGTTCGGCGGGCTCAGGGAAAGAACTCTCTTGACGTTCCTAGACAATTAGGACTACAAAGTAATAGTAATCATGCTTGGTGAATTCGAATACTTGATACTCACGGCCGGAGCCCGGTTGGGCGAGGAAGCCTACGGAGCCGCGATTCGGGAAGAGGTTGAACGACGGACGGAACGCCGTTGCTCAATCGGGGCGCTTTATACAACTCTGGACCGACTGGAAAAGAAAGGGTTCGTCAAAACTTGGATGGGGGACCCTACTCCGCAACGCGGAGGGCGTTCGAAACGTATGGTGCGCATTACTTCAAAGGGTGTTCAGGCGGCCAGCGAGTTTTACGCTGCAGTGGTACGGGTCAGTCGAGGCGTTTCATGGGAAACGAACCAAGCCATAAACCGACAATGATGCCGGTATCGCGTCGAGTGGTCGACACGTTGGCTGCGATGCTGGATCCGAACGAGCGAGAGATAGTGCTCGGGGATTTAGCCGAGACTGGTGAGAGTGGAGGCAAAGCGCTGCGCGAAGTGCTTGGATTGTTGATCCGCAGGCAAGTTGCAGTTTGGACAGCATGGCGGCCTTGGCTGACTCTGACACTTATCATTATCCCGCTCGGTATCTTCCTCTCCGTTTTATCTCGATTCAATGCCGACGAGAGCGCCGTTTATTTGTGGCTGTACGCGAACAATTGGGATTGGGGGCTCATTACCAATCGTGGCTTCTGGTACGTCTTCTCAGAATCCGCAATGCTCGTGCTTGCCGGATGGCTGACACTGGTTTGCTGGTCTTGGACTGCCGGTTTTTTGCTCGGCTACTTTTCAAAAGGAATTGTCCGCCTCAATGGTGTGCTGCTGCTTGTTGCGCTTGTGTTGGGAGAAGCAGTGGTCGCACCGGCGTACGCAACCTATTCTTTGAACTATCTTCACAGTCACTTCCATCTGCCCTCAATGCCTGATCCAAACGCTCCCGTTTTTGCGCTCCCGTTTTACAGTGCAATCTTCCCAGTGATTATGCAAGTAATGCTGGTCGCTGGCCCTGCACTGTATGGCATGCGCGCGGGAGTAGGAATGACGAGATTGCGAGATGCAGCCCGCGCATTTTTCTTAACGGCGGCGTTCCTAACAATCGGAACAATGGTAATTCGGATGCCAGGATTTCTCTTTCTACTGCACGCAGATAGTCATGAGTGGATGTTGAAATTTCCGAGAGCGATGTCAGCTGTGCAATTTGTTACTTACTGGCCAGCGTTGTACTTGCTGGCGATCGTGGTCCGGGACCATCGACGAGAGAGCGTTTCGTCTCTTCAATTAAGTTAGGTGGCCGGTTGTTTTGAGATTAAGGAGGCAAAGCCTATGCGATTGTCGCCCAAGCGAATAGAGTGCCTGGCAGGTTTGATATTACTTCTTCTTTTAGCTGGAATTCCTAAAGCAACATGTCAAACCAACGTGTATGTCTCTTTGAAGGCGGTTGGTCAGCGCAAGTCCGCACCAGAGTTGGTCTTGGAAGATAGCGCTGGCAAGCCGTTCACGTTGAAACAATACGCTGGCAAAATCGTACTGCTCGACTTCTGGGCCACGTGGTGTCATGGCTGCCAGGAAGAGATTCCCTGGTTTTCAGACTTTCACCGCGAGTACGGCCCCAAGGGCCTCAGTGTTGTTGGTGTTTCGCTCGACGAAGACGGCTGGAAGGCCGTCAAACCGTTCATTAAGACAGCTGCGGTGCCGTACAGAATCGTCCTGGGGAATGACACTATCGCGAGACGCTACGGGATTGCCGCCATGCCGGACACATTCCTGATTGATCGTAACGGGAAAGTCGCGGCTAAGTATGCCGGTGTAGTTAACCGAACAGACATTGAGAAAAATATCAAAGCGATGCTGGCAGAGAAATAACAAACTTCAAAATCGATGTTCTTATTTAAAGAATTCGCCCATGTCTGGGGCTGGGGCGGCTGCGCCGGGGAATGATTTTATGCCTAAAGTCGAGAGTACCAGGCGCAATGTGGACTGGTGCTGGTAGAAGGTCGAGCTCCGGTATCCGCTCTTAATTTGAGGGCCCACAATTATGAACGGAACCTGCCCTCCGCCATGGGCCAGGTCGCTGTTCTCCGATTCGTCAAAGACAATAATGAGCACTCCGCCGGATTGAAATGTGCTGCTTTTTATCAGCGGGTCAATATTTGTGCTGAGCCACTGGTCGGCGGCTGGCAGCGAACCGTCGTGGGCATCATCTAGGACGTTGGGAACAATGAAGGAGAAGTCCGGGAGATTGTTGCTGGAGAGATCCGCGGCAAATTGCGAAAAGGGCACGACATTGTTGGCCTGAGCCGTGCCTAGCACGTCGGACAAATAGACGAAAGGGTCGTGATGCTTGAAATAAGGATAAACGTCTCCGCCGGTATAACCCGCGGACGGTAAACTCTCGGCGTAACAGCGCCAGGTTTTCTTCGCCTTGACCAGTTCACGGACGACATTGTCGTCAGAGACGGTGCCGGCAAAGTCGTTGTTGTTGGTTTCAGGGAGGCCCACCGTCAACCTGAAATAGTTTGGCAGCGAAGGATGGGCATCAGCGAAATACTGCGTGCCCAACGCGTACTTGGACGCGAGACCATTCAGATACGGCATGGCAGAGTTGCCGATCACATCAGAGAAGCTATGGTTTTCTTCGACTAAAAGAAAAACGCGATTTGAGGCTGGCGGCGGAACGCCGCGATGTCCCGAGCCGCAAGCTATACCGAAAGCGGTCAGGATTGTTACTGCCAATAGGCGCGTCACAATCTTCATCGTTGATCTTTGATGCTGGAATTTCGGCGAGGTGCATAGTTGGTCGAACTTTCAGGGCTTGAACTCAGGCCGAAAACTCAGGTCAGGTGCAACTCGCGGCATGGATGCATGCGTCACACTCAAAGACGAACTTTGACGTGCATTCGTGACGGGAATAAACTTCCGGTGGTGAATCCTATGAAAGTTTGCGTGTTTCTGCTGGCGTTTTCCGTATGCCTGTCAATGTTCGCGGCGGCCGATGATGAAGGCCATCATCACGAAGACTTAACTGAAGCTCAGGTCGGGATTGTCCATTTTCCGTCTTCGTGCCTGGCAGCGGAGCAGAAGCCGGTAGAGCGTGGCGTCGCCATGCTGCACTCGTTCTGGTACGAGGAAGCAGAGAAGCAGTTTCAGCAGATCGAGAAGGATGATCCGCAGTGTGCGATTGCGCACTGGGGCTTGGCGATGAGCCTGTGGCACCAACTGTGGAACCGCCCGGACGCGGCGGTGCTTGACCGCGGCGGAGCGGAACTGAAATCTGCAAAATCTTTGCCCGCAACTCCGCGCGAGAAGGATTACATTGCCGCATTGAATAAATTCTATGAACATCCGGGAAAGCCTTACCAGAAGCGGGTTACAGGGTATTCGAAAGCGATGGAGAAAGTTTACGCAAAATATCCCGATGATCATGAAGCCGCCGCATTTTACGCCTTGAGTCTTCTGGCATCGGAGCCTGACCACGACAAAACGAGTGCTAATCGCAAGCAGGCAGCGGCGGTGCTGGAAAAATTATTCGCCGAGGAGCCGAACCATCCTGGCGTGGCGCATTACCTTATTCATACGTACGACAAGCCGGATATGGCGCAGCTCGGCTTGCCTGCAGCCCGCAAATATGCGCAACTCGCGCCTGCGGCCCCTCACGCATTGCATATGCCGGCGCACATTTTTGCGCGGCTCGGTTTGTGGCAGGACGATATTGACTCCAATGTGCGCTCAATAGCAGCGACGCAGAAGGAAGCCGCTGAACACATGGGCGGCGAGGGTCACCAGTTCCACGCGATGGATTTTCTGGTGTATGCGTATCTGCAAACCGGGCGAGAGCAGGATGCGCAGAAGATCATCGATGAGGTGCGCGCCATGCCGCCGATGCACGATATGTACGGCATGGGATTCGATCCGCGGATGTTTGCATTGTCGGCTTTTCCTGCGTCGTACGAGTTAGAGCTGCGTCACTGGAACGATGCGGCACAGCTCACGCCAGTCAGCGGCGCGGGTGATTACGATCAGTCGGTTACCTACACGGCGCGAGCCATCGGGGCCGCTCGGAGTGGGAATGTAGACCAGGCGCGAAAAGAAATCGCACAGCTCGAGGGCATTCAGAAGAAATTGGAATCTACCAAAAAGAAAAATCAAGGCGAGTATGACGGCGTAGCAGATGAACTGGTGGTTGCGAGGGCATGGCTCGCTCAGGCCGAGGGACATAATGATGAAGCGGTGCGTCTGATGAAATCCATTGCGGACAAAGAGGAAGGCGAGGCCGAATCGAGCCAGGGAATTCCGGCGCACGAGATGCTCGGCGACATGCTGCTCGACAGCAAACATCCGGAAGCGGCGCTGGTTGAATATGAGACCACTCTGAAAACCAATCCCGGACGGTTTGACGCGCTATATGGTGCGGCACAAGCGGCTGAACAGGTGGGTAAGCACGACCAGGCGAACGATTATTTTGCCAAGCTGGTGAAGAATTGCCAAGGCGCGACATCGGAACGTTCAGAGCTGAAACATGCGCGAGAAATTACTGAGGCGCGAGCGGCAAAGAACTGAGTCGATTCTTTGCAGCCTTCGGTAAATCGAGGCGCTCCGTTTCTCCGATCGGCGAGAGAATTGGCTCAGTGGCCAGATTTAGGAACGTCGACTCGCTGCAATTGAAATAACAGCGTTGCAAAGCCCAGTTTGGATTTCAGCTGCAGGGGAATGTGCCTCGCGTCATCTGTGAACCAAACCCAGAGCACACCTTTGCCCTTCAGGGGGCCGGAAACCGGTTCGGCTTTTACCCGCAAGGCTTGAAATTCGCCGTAAGGGACTTTGATCCGGTTGCGGCCCTCAACGTCGATTTTTACATCGGTGGTTTTGCCGCCGTCGTTAACCGGAAATGTTTGAGATGAGCCGAGCGCCAGGTCAAGCGACGCGGCGTAAAAGAATCCGCTCACCACATCAGTAACGCAGGCCGGAATATCGTAATCAGCTACTCGGTGTGTGCCGATTTTCAAATTATTTTCTTCCATGTGACTTTTCCGAGTCTGATAATTCAAGTGCACACTTCGATCGATCCGGCGAGCTCCTTCCTGACTGTGCTTAGAAATCTGCTGAGTGCAAAATGTTCGAGTTTCGATGTCCGCGTCAAAAGTGTCGTGAACGGCGAAAATTTTGTTGACGACCCCAGAAGTGTCGGCAATTGACCGCAGGTGCTCAGAGGCGCCGTTGCGTTTGAGGGTGACTGTTGCCGTACCGGCATTGAGCAGATGCCACTCGACCGAATACACGAGAGTTTCGTTGTCCGGAAAATGAAATGATGGAGATGGAGGAACAATTCGTGAAGCCTGATTTGCGACCGAAGCGGGCAAGCCGCTCTGAGCGGGGCACAACGACACCGCCACGAACATGAAAGAGATGAGCAGGGCGTTGCCCGTAAGCTTAGAGAACGTCATTTTCGAAACCACATAGATTTTGCTACCAGCGCAATGATCATCAATCCCGCGCCCAACGCAGCGTTGTACTCGCGGTGCTTCCAATAAAGATGCCAGGAGAACGATCCAGGCCGGTTTTGGTAAGAGCGGACGCGCGGAAATAATCGTGGGACCTGGGCAGCGTAGTCGTCGAATTCTGAGAAGCGTGCGCGCAGGAACGCCTCCTCGGCGCGAATTACAGGAACATAAATTGCGACCAGCATTGCAGCCGCGATCAGAGGCAGCCACCAGTTTTCTGCGGCAATCAGGAACCCGGTTGCAAGAATGATCGAGCCTAAATAAAGCGGGTTGCGAGTATGGGCGTAAGGGCCGCTAGTCGCAAGCACCTCGTTCTTTGAGACGTGACCGGAAGCGAGCCCGCGAATGCACAAACCTGCGAACGCAATACAGGTTCCGATCACTATGGAGATGAGCGTTGGTTGAGCGAGCCAAATGTATGCAGCGGCGAAAAGAAAGCCGAACGGAACCCGGATGCGGCGCGCAATTTTGCTCCAGCTAGGCACTCGTGTTCCTTAACAGTTCACTTGCCGCGGATAGAACTTCGTCGGCCGAGATTGCGAGAAGTCCACGATCGGCAGCGCTGGTGTGCGACAAAGATGTTCTGCTGGCGGGATTACGCAAGATGATGCTCTTCGTGCCGTAAGGACCGTTGCGTGCCGGATCTGTGGGACCAAAGATTGCCACGGCTGGAACTTGCAAACCCGCCGCAAGATGCAACGGGCCGGTATCGCCGCCGATAAATAATCGAGCCCGACGGGTGAGGGCGATAAGTTCGGAGACCGAACACGAGATCGGTTGCGCAGTGCCGCCGCTGGCGGTGTGGACCTCATAAGCGAGTTCGTGTTCATGTGGTCCAAAGTTGATCAAGGGCAACAGTCCCAAAAGTGACAATGCTCGCGCAACTTCGCCATAACGCTGAGGCGGCCATTGCTTCGCGGCCCATCCCGCGCCCGGATTAATGATCACCAAATTTTCAGCCAATCCCGAGACTTTTTTTGCGATCGAAACTTCAGCGCGTTCGTCACGAGGAAATATAGTCACGCCCTCAGTAAGGGGCTTTCCACCCACAGCTTCGGCGAGTGAACGATACTGCTCTATCACGTGCGCACCAGTGCCTGCGACTTTGTGCTGGTAAAAGATGCGCGCCGGCCATTCGCGGGGCTGGGCAAAGCCGAAGCTCACTTCAGCTTTCGAAAGTCGGGCAATACCCGCCGATTTCATTGCGCCTTGAAAATCGGCCGCAATTTCATAGTGCTGGTTTCGTACTTCGCGCACGGACTGGCGTGCCTCGCGCTGAGTCTGGCGAGCCATCAAAGATTTGCGCCAGCGCTTGGTGTCCACAACGTGCACGAAATCGACAACTGGACGCTGCGGAGTACGCGGTCCCGAAAGCGGCGCCCCGCCGGCACACAACAGTTCGGACCAACGATCTTCGATGATCCAGCCGATCTTCATATCTGGAAATGCAGTGCGCAAGGAGCAAACGGCTGACAGCGTGTGGATAACATCACCCATGGCCCCCAAGCGCACAACCAATAGGCTTTTTGGAGGAACATTGGCGACCACCGCCGCGCTCACGATCGGCGCTGCCCCACGCGAGTGTGAAGGATCTCCGTCGTCGAATGATCTTTGGCATCGCCTACGATTTCGACTCGGCCGCCGCACTCGATCACAGTGTCGCGCTCGGGCACAGTGTCGGTCGTGTAATCAGTACCTTTGGCGTGAATGTCGGGGCGGATCTCGCGTACTAACGCACGCACATCGGGTTCGGGAAAAATGACGACCGCATCGATATCCGACAGGGCGGCGATAATCTCGGCCCGCTCATTTTCAGGAACAATCGGGCGACCGTCACCCTTCAGTGCGCGAACCGAGCTGTCGGAATTGATCGCGACGACTAATTTTCCACCCAGTTGTTTTGCAGCGCGCAGATAACGAATGTGTCCAACATGAAGAAGATCGAAGGCGCCATTGGTCAAGATGATCTTCTCACTGTATTTGCGCCACGATTCTACCTGGCGCCTTAATTCGCCGCGGCTGAGAATCTTCGTATCGGTCAATCGCTTGAATTCCTTCGTTGTTTCAAGGTTGTCGGCCAAACATTTCAGTGCGCTCTGGTCGCGGGTGGCACTTTCTCAATCGCTTCTAACAGCTCCTGCTGCGAAACTGTGGCTGTGCCGCGCTTCATTACAACGATCCCGCCGGCGTAATTCGCCAGTTGCGCGGCGTCCTCACTATCCGCACCAGCCGCTAATGCCGCGGTGAATGTGGCAATCACGGTGTCACCGGCTCCGGTGACGTCGGTGACCTGGTCGCTGCCAAAGACCGGAATATCGATTGGCTTTTGTTTGGTTGGGAATGCCACCATACCGTCGCGGCCGCGAGTGATCACGAGAGAGCTTAGTTTCATTCGCGAAATAATTTCCGCGCCGGCCGAACACAATTGGCTCCAGTCGTTGCCGATTTTCATTCCCAACGCTTCTTCCACTTCTGGCTCGTTGGGAGTTGCCGCACTGATTCCGGAAAACTCGAGCATGCGATGGCGGGAATCAAGGATGATGGGAATTGACTCGTAGCTCGCAGCCGATTTTGTGGAACTGCCGGGGCGAGGCGAGCGGCGGCGGTCGCGGGCGGCGGTCAAGATTTGCGGAGTGGCAGCGCCGTATCCGTAATCTGAAACCAGCAGTGCGTCAGAGGCGCGCAAATATTCGCGGGTTGCGAGCGCGAGTTCGCGGGCGGTGTGGCGATCGGGAGCGGCTTCGGGTTCGCGATCGATGCGGACGACCTGCTGGCGCCAGGTGTGCGGCATTCCCGCGAGGATACGGGTCTTGGTTACGGTCGGAAGACTCTTATGCTTCAGTATCCCGGTCACCGGAATGCGTTTGTGGCGAAAGCTGCGGAGCAGCATACGCCCGGGCTCGTCGTTACCGATAATGCCGACCGGCAGCACATTCACTCCCAAGTCGGCCAGGTTGTTTACGGCGTTTGCGCCACCGCCGGGCACGACGGAGCGTTCGCGATGGCGCAAGATCAGCACCGGAGCTTCACGCGAGACTCGAGAAATCTCGCCAATGACAAATTCGTCGGCCACCATATCGCCGAGTACGGTTACGGTAACACGGGGGAACGACTCAACAATTTTGCGTAGACGGTCGGCGGGTTTGGGCGAGCGAGACATTCAGCGTTAGTGGCCAGTGGTTAGTGGCACTGCGATTTTCTCATGCTTTGGCCCCGCGTTCGGTGATCACGCGAAGAATGGTATCCACAACGCCAGCCGGGTCGAATAACTCCATTTCGACACGCGCGATAACCGGGGATATTTCGGGAAAATGCTCGCCGAGGTTGATGGCGTCTTTTTCGGTGGTGATGAAGGCGTCGGCCTGATTTCCCTTCTTCAGGCGGAGCAGGTCACGAATGTCAAACGATGTGTACTGGTGATGGTCGCGGTAAAACTTTTGTGCGATTGGCTGAATATTTATGGCTCGCAGTTGATCGATGAACTTGCCTGGGCGCGCGATTCCGCAGAAGACAATGGGATTTTTTGGAGTGTTTGGAACAGCCAGGCTACGGCGGACGTGCCAGATGTTTCTTGACGTCGGCAACCGAGCGGAATCGATTTCTTCGGTGAGCACGATGGCATCGGCGCGAAGCAAAGAGCTTAGTGGTTCGCGGAGGCGGCCTGCGGGGAGCAGTTGGTCGTGGAAATCTTGGGCGGTGACCAGGACGATATCGAAGGCGCGCGCGAGAGAGCGATGTTGAAAGCCGTCGTCGAGAATGTGTAGGGGATCGGGCCGGGAACCCGGAGGACAGCCCCTTCGACTTCGCTCAGGGCGGGCTTGGGCGGCTGTC
>DATNAF010000192.1:0-8935 GCA_035572845.1 Terriglobales bacterium | reverse complement strand
GTCATGGGAGACCTTCTGGCTTGCTGGGGGCTTCTTCAGTTGGATCATCGCGCCGTGGATCCTCGCTTTTTTAATGACGAAAGATTTGCTCCCGGTTTTGCATGAAGCCCCGGCGGCTGCGTTGTTTTGGTCCTTCTTTTTTGGATTGTTGTGGGGAATAGGTGGCCTCACCTTCGGCCTCACCATGCGATATCTGGGGCTCTCGCTCGGAATGGCGGTGGTCCTCGGACTATGCGCTGCTTTTGGAACACTGATGCCGCCGATATTCCGCGGGGAATTCATGACCCAGGTGGTAGGCACGCCTTCCGGTCGTGTCGTTCTGCTCGGCATATTTATTTGTCTGGCGGGCATTGCAGCCGCGGGATTTGCCGGCATTTCAAAAGAGCGCGTGATGTCGCCGGAGCAACAGAGAGCTGCCATCCAGGAATTCGATCTCAAAAAGGGCATTGGTGTGGCAGTGCTCTCCGGCGTAATGAGCGCATGCTTTGCCTATGGCTTGGCCGCAGGAGATCCGATCAAAGCGCTGACCTTGCAGCACGGGACCGCCGTGTTGTGGCAGGGTCTGCCCGTCCTCGTAGTCGTCTTAATTGGTGGATTCATTACAAATTTCGTCTGGTGCCTCGTCCTCCTGATTCGTAACAAGACGGGACATCAATACTTCACGTCCCGAATTCGAGAAAACGACCAACCACACGAAACCACGATCGAAACCGCAATCGACGCGCCAAGCCGGGAGATGGCGCAAGGCACAAATGCAGCCCATTTAGCCCAAACCGCCGTGCTGATTGAAGCGCCACCGGCACTGAAAGAAGTGCGTGTGCCAATGCTGCGCAATTATTTGCTCTGCGCGCTTGCGGGGACAACGTGGTACTTCCAGTTTTTCTTTTACACCATGGGCGAAACGCAGATGGGGCGTTACAGGTTTTCCAGTTGGACCCTTCACATGGCCAGTATCATCATCTTCAGCAGTCTTTGGGGGATTGGATTCAAAGAGTGGAAAGGCGCGGGCCGTCGCGCCGGACAACTTCTAACGCTTGCGCTATTTCTGCTGGTGGTCTCGACTGTAGTCATTGGCTATGGCAATTATCTAGGGTTAAGACACAGCGCTCAGTAGCCGGGCAGAGCGCAAGTAGCAGAGTCTTCTGATTAGGGCGTGGGGTGCGGCGCTCCGAGTTGAAGGACCACAGCGGCATCGCTCTTCTGATGTAGTTCGCGAGTCTTGGCAAATTCCGCTTTTGCCTTCTCAGCTTGCCCGGTTTTTTGGTACATCCGCGCAAGCCGAAAATGTGCATCGGGCTGAGTTGGATCTAATTCCGCCGCATGTGCATACGCTTTGATCGCCTCCGGATATTGTCCCTTCCGCGCGCGTATCTCGCCTAAATCGAGGTAAGCGATGCGAATGTCCTTACTTTGCTGGACCGACTTTTCTAATAATGATGCCGCGCTTTCTAGATGCTCGCTCTTGAGTTCAATATCTCCGAGATAAGCGAGCGACTGCGCGTGAGCGGGACTGATGGACAACTCCTCCTCAAATTGCTTCTTCGCGTCGTCGTATCGGTGCGACTTCCAATACAAGTAGCCAAGACCAAAATGAAGCTGCGGCTCGCGAGGTGAGATTTTAATCGCATCCTTAAACTCGGCAATGGCTTGGTCGGTCTGCTGCAGCCCATCGAGCGCCTCGCCAGTGAGAATATGCGCCGCCGCGGAATCAGGATTCTGCCGCACAATCTTCTGGAACTGCTCTGCGGCGCATGTGTAGTTCCTGGCTGCCAGGCAACTTTGAGCGAGGGTTTGACGCAGCTCGATGTTTTCAGGCTGCAAATCAACCAATGGTTCGAGATAGGCAATCGCTTCTGAAAAGCGTTGTGAGCCGTAGCAGCTCATCCCCAGCAAAGTGCGTGCCTGCACGCTGGAAGGGTCGGCTTTGAGAGATGCTTTCAATGCAGGAATAGCGGACGCGAAATGCCCCTGCTTGAATTCGGCCAGCCCCAGGTTCAGTTCAATTCCTGGTAAATGTGAATTCAGCGCAAGCGCTTTCTTGTAGGCCGAAGCAGCTTCAGCGTATTTTGCTTGTCGCGACAGATCGACACCTAGACTGGCGAAAGCCCCGGCATCAGCTGGGTCATCTTTAGCTATTTGCCGCCAGACCTCAGCGGCCTCGGCAAATTTTCCCTGCTGTTCGAAATTCATCGCCACAGAAGGAGTAGCCGAATTTGAAGCAAGCGCCCCGACCGCTAGAAAGATGATGAGCAGCAACTGCTGAATGGCCGATGACTTCATGGGATTTATCAGAAACATCACCGAATAATTCCGGATAGAAAATAATATCTCACCGAAGCTTTACCTATTTACTTCCACGTTCCTGCCCCGACGCAGCCCCGGTTCAGCAGGGTAGCGCACGGAATCTTCGTCGCAAATAAAATCGCCCCGCCTATTACAGGCGGGGCGAGAAGTAACAAGGCGCGAAGACTAGAAGATCAGCTTCGCTCCAAATTGGAATTCCCGAGCATCGAAGGCCGAGGTGTACTGGCCGAAATTCCCGGAACCGAAGTTGTTGCTGAAGCCGCCGTTCTGACCGCCGCCTCCGAATTGCGTGTGGTTCCACGCATTGAAAGCGTCAGCCCGGAATTCGAATCGTGATCCACGAGATTCGCTGATGACGAAGCTCTTGAACAACGACAGATTCCAATCATCGCGACCCGCTCCGCGCAGTGCATTGAATGGCAAGTTGCCCCAGGTTCCAGGAGCCGGATTTGCGAATGCAGCAGGATTGACCCACTGGATGCCGGTTACAACTCCGCCAGATGCCACTGGCGCCTTCGGGTACGAGATTGAGCTAACCAAATCGGGCCGGTTGCTTACATCCCCGCCACCAGGGAAGATGCTGGCCACGTTATGGCCATTGATTCCCAGGTTGAGCGGAGTACCCGATTCCATGGTAACGATCCCAGAAAGCTCCCATCCGCCCACCACTGTTTTCATGAAATGGCTAGAGCTGTTGCGAGCAATTGGAATGTCGTAAATGAAATTGACGAATGCGACGTTGGTGCGATCAAACACCGAAGGCCCTACGTCGTATTTCCAGCCCACATACGGATTCGTGATGGAGTTAAGGTCGAAGCCGTTTCCACCATTACCCGTGCTTGGGTCGATTGAGCGCGACAGAGTGTACGCAACTTGTAACTGTAGATCGCGCGTAAGCCTGCCGTGCAGTTCGGCCTGTAGCGAGTTGTAATGGCTGTTTTCTCCGTTGAAGGCTTCCTTGATTGAGGAGTAGCCCTGATACGGCACCAGTCCGTTGAAAGCTGGCGTGTTAACAGAACAGTTTGATTGCGTTAGGCAAGGCAGCAGACTCTGAGGTGGGGTTTCAAGCTCTTGCCAGTAGCTCTGGTGTCTCTGAACGTTGCCAACGTAAGAGACCGACAGCACGGTGTTGCCGGCAAGTTGCTGTTGAACCCCCGCGCTGAACTGGGAGCTTCGCGGCGCCGGATAGTTACCGTTAATTCCAGTCACGCTGGCAGGCACGATCGGAACCGTTATACTTCCTCCTCCCTGTTGAACATGGGGATCGGAGTAAAGTACGTTCGAAGTATTCAAAGAATATCCAAACGGTGGGTTGGTAGCCCCGTCATACATGTCGTTGCCTTGAATGCGCTCGTACATGATTCCAAAGCCGCCGCGAACTACAGTCTTACCCGTGCCGAATAGGTCATAGGCGAAACCGATGCGCGGTCCGAAGTTCAGCCATTGATTATTCGCCAGTCCTTTAGGAACACCGTTCTTTCCGGAGAAGCCCATTCCGTTCAGGTAAAACAGAGATCCTGCAAGAGACGGGATCGGGCTCGTGCCCAAACTAGGACTTGCTGCCGTGCAGCCTGAGGGAAGCGGGTTACCACCGCAGATTTGGCCGAAGCCGCTACCGTTGGCCCATATTGGACTATTTGCTGGGTTGTACAGATTGGGGAAGAAGTCCGTCTGGTTACCGTTAGCTTCGTAAGTATGCGGAATTCCATCCCAACGAAGTCCAAGGTTAAGAGTCAACCGGCGAGTAGCGCGCCAGTTGTCCTGGAAATAAGCATCCGGAGAAATGGCGTTCCAGTGGCCCGTGCCCTTATAACCACTCTCAGAATACGTTACCGAATCGCCAAGAATGAAGTCGGCATAGTCGAACCCAGTCGCTGATCCGTCGAATTTAAAACCACCCTGCGTGTTGGCAAAGTAGTCTTGCACCTTTTTGTAGATGGCCCATCCGCCGCCAATCTTGAATTGATGAGATCCCCGCGTCCAGGAGAGATCATCCTTAATCTGATAGTCATCGGCGGTGTTGTTCCACGGCATCCAGTTTGAGGTGTAGTTAACGTTGGTTGTTTGGGCCAGGTTCACGTCAGGGATACGGTTGTCTACGTTAGGTCCGCTGAAAATCCGGTTGAAAGTGAAACTGGACGGAGCCTTATAGACGCCCAACGGCAGAATGTGAATCCGGTTCCCGTCATAGTTGAACGAGACTTCGTTCAACAAATTCGGCCGGATGATGTGGGTTGCATGAATCACGTAACTGCGAGATGGGTTTCCAAAGGTGTCGCCCACGCTGGGAGAGTTGTCACCGCTCCATTGCGTGGTTCCGTAAGTTTGGAGCGCCTGATCGGCGATGAAGTGACCGAAAACGGAGAACTTGTCGTTAAACGTATGGTCTATACGAACAATTTCTTCTTTTCCAGTAGTTGGCTGATTTGCACCGCCTTGAAAAGCCCAGCCGTTGGTTGGTTTTGGAAAGATCCCCGCGGCTAGTACTGCAGCGGCATTGGGAGTGACTAAGCAGCTGGGAATTACGGGTAAAGCAGTATTTGGTGTAGGTGCTGCGCCAGTGCAACCACCAGCCGTCCAGAGGTTAGCGATGTTGCTCGGCGTCACCACGTTAATCGGAGTTGTGCCATCCGGGCCAACAGTAGGAAGCACAACACCGGTTCCCGCGCCGCTCGCATCAGGATACATACTGGCCAATGGCACGGTTTGGTTGAACTGGCCGCCCTTAATATACCGGCGCCATTCCATGTTGTAGAAGAAGAAAGTCTTGGGGTTCGAGGTCTTCTTAAACGCCACTGGTCCGCCGACGTTGAACCCAAAATCATTGAAGCGCAGTTCGGTAACCGGTGAAGGCGCTGGATTAAAGAAGTTGCGCGCGTCAAATGCGTCGTTGCGGCCGAAATAGAATGCCTCAGCATGGAGTTGCCGGCTACCAGACTTGATCACCATGCTCATGGTGCCCGCCGACGACAAACCATATTCCGCACTGTAGTTCGAAGTTAGAGTACGGAACTCGGCAATCGCTTCCAGTGACGGAAGGACATCCGCTCCACCGCCGCCCCCACGATCGGCAGCTTCGCCGCCGTCAACCACCCAGAGGTTGTGAACGACTCTCTGGCCATTAAAGCTTACGTTGAAATCGCCGCCAGCCGAGGTAGGAACCTGAAAGTCGCCCTGTGCGCTGGAAGCGCCGGGAACCAGAGCTTCAAGTTCGGCGACGCTGCGTCCATTCGTCGCGAGATTGTTAATCTGCTGCCCGTTAATGACGTCACTGATCTCGCCGCTGTCCGCTTGAACTTGTACAGCATTGGCTTCAACCGTGACACTCTCTTGTGCATTGCCAAGTTGAAGCTGGAAATCGACACGGCGCCGATCTCCGACCTGCAGCCCAATATTCTTCTGTTCGGCGAGCTTGAAATTACTGCTCTTCGCCTGCACGTTGTAGCGGCCAATGGCAAGATCGGGGGCCACGTATTGACCGACGTCATTCGTGGTCAGATGACTGACGTTACCAGTATCGACATTGGTGATTGTGACCGAGACGTTCGGTACGGCCGCACCCGACGGGTCGGTTACGGTGCCTAACATCGTAGCTTCCTGTGCGAACACATGGAATGAGCCCAGTAGCAGCAGTAAGCTGAGGATAGTGATGAATCGTGGGGTATGGTTACTAAAAACCGGCCCACTTCTTTTTGCGTGCAACAGTTTCACGGCCAACCTCCAGAAAGTATTTGAGACTCGCGCCCGACACCGGGACGCGGGAACAACCCCCGGAAAACGATGATTTCCATCCGTGGCCCTAAGCCCGGATGGTCCAAACACAGAATCGTTTACCTATTCGATCTAAAGCGTTTTAGACTGTGTCACCACTCATTGTTAGTTGTCAAGCTTTTTTCGTAAAACTATTTTGAGGGCGAACCAAGGACAGGGGATCGGAATTTAGGCCCGTAAGGCACATCTTGGCGGCCCCGGAAATCCTCGATCCCACATGATTCTTAGGGCTTTGCTACTCTTTTGTGGAAACTAGACCTGCGGATTCCCTGACTACAAGTTCGGGTTCAAGCACGGTTTCTTCTGGCGCGTCTTCACCGTGAATTTCCTGCAATAGCCTTGAAGCCGCGGCTGCTCCCATCGATTTAAGAGGCTGACGAATGGTGGTGAGACGCGGCGAGAAATAAGCCGAGAACTCAAGATCGTCCACTCCGATCACTGAAATGTCCGCAGGCACTCGCAGGCCCTGGTCTTGGATAGCCCGGATGGCGCCAATGGCGGACTTGTCGTTGAATGCCAGAAGCGCAGTGAACCGCTGTCGATTCCGCAGCAGCGTGGATGCTGCAACGTAACCCCGTTCCATCATTGACATCTGATTAATCGAAAAGTAAGTTCCCAGCGTGACCGTGAGCTCCGGGTTTACTTCTAAACCCAGTTCATTCGAGGCACGCAAAATAGCCGCCCACCTGGCTTGAGTGTCCCCATTGTGCTCGGGGCCTTTGAAAAATGCGACGCGCTTGTGGCCTAGTGCCTTTAAATGTTCCAGACCGATGCGCGCAATTTCATAGTTGTCAATTACGATCCGCTTCACCCCTGAAGCCTCAGTGATATCTGAAATTGCAACCACAGGAACCGGCATGGACTTCCTTAGCGGGGTGTTGATAAAAATCATGCCCTCTACCAGACGATCCATTAGCGTGTCTGGAGAGTTTTCAATTTGTGCTGGGGCAAAGCGATGGCTCTCGACAAAATAGTTGAACTTTGCTTCCGCCAACTTGGATTCGATGCCGCTGATCAGCATGGAGGAGAATTCGTCGCCGATCTCTGGCACCAGCACGGCGATACTATACGACCGTTTGCTTTGCAGATACTGGGCAAACAGATTGGGACGATACTGAAATTTTTTGACAGCTTCCCAAATCCGTACCTTGGTTGAATCGGCGATTGTGCTTGCCAGTGGAGAGTTACTGAGAACAACAGAAACCGTTGTCGAAGAAAGTCCAAGGTAATTCGCAATGAACTTCAGTGTGACGCGATGTGTCTGCTGACTTACCCGTTGCTGACGCGGGACCATAAAGGTGCTTAGTATACAGACTTCAGCAAGCCTTGTAATAAATCTCACCGCATTGCATTCGACATTGCGCAATTTTTAAAGAAAAGAAACTGCAGAATGCCGACGCCTTGCCGCCTATGGTTTAGGTTCTCCTTTGTCGGCCGAATCCGGCGTTGACGTGCCCACCTGCCCTGACCCGAAGTAACGGTTACAACCTACTAGAGAGAAGTGAGAATCTTGCCGAAGTAACCGTTAGCAGGACTAGCAGGCCTGAAGCCTGCGCCTTGTCCACGGACGTCTCGGAGGGCTGTATGGGTTTTGCCGCAGTAGTTTGGTGCTACTTCTGGGCCGCCACGTTTTACTCTGGCGCTCTTCTCTTAGCGCGAGATCAGCAGCGAAAGCACGCCGGCCTCTCCGCCAATATTTATAGCGTCTTCAACAAGAAATATTTTGACGCTGGCCAGCCGGAATATCCCGAAGACGTTATTCAACAACACCTCCGAAATTTCAGGATCAAACTCAGGTGCAGGTTCTGAAGGATGCACCTTCCGCTCAAACACGGAGAATCACCGTTGCGCTGGTCTTCCCGGCGCACATGGGCGATCGTGCTTGCCATCAGTCTTCTAACGCTTCATTCCACGGCGCAGGCGCAAGAGTCCCCTGCCACCGAAGACTTGGTCAAAGCGGCCTATCTGCTCAATTTCGCCAGGCTGGCAGAGTGGCCCCAGGCGGCATTACCCGATGGCCCGTCCGCACTGATGATCGGGGTTAGCGGCGGAGATGAGGATTTTCTTCGTGTCTTGAGGGCGCTCGCCGCCGGAAAATTTGTCGGAACTCATCACGTTGAGGTCAAGTCTGTTTCTTCCATCGAGGAGATGAAATCGTGCCAAATTGTTTTTTTTCGCGCGTCCGAAAAAAAGCATACCCTGGCTGCCATCGAGAGCATAGACCGCGGAGTGCTGCTTGTGGGTGAGGACGAATCCTTTCTGCGGCAAGGCGGAATGATCAATCTCGTTCACGATCGCGGAAACATCCAATTTGAAGTGAATGCCGCCGCGCTGGACCATTCAGCAATACATTTCAGCGCGAAAATTCTGGCTGTAGCCAAAGCTGGTTTCGAATCTTCCCACACCGCATTATTAAACCCGCCAGCCGAAGGGGCGCGGCGATTGGAGCACAGCGCAATGCCGGAGTACCCCGAAATCGCGGGACGCATGAAACTGACTGGAACCGTGCAGGCGGAAGCGGTAGTGAACCCCGATGGGACGGTCAGGGTAGTGAGGATCGTCGGAGGCCATCCGCTGCTCGCGCAAGCCGTGATCCGCGCAGTAAAGCAATGGAAGTACCAGCCAGCCGCCAAAGAAACCGTAGAGCCAGTAAAGTTCAGTTTCGGCCCGCAATGATTGGCGCGGAAAGCGCTAGAACCGAATCGCCATCATGCTTTGGAGCATGCGAGCCCTTTTAATAAGTATGGATGCAGACCGGCGGGTGGCCCAGCCTTTGATCTCGCTCGCGCCACCTCCAAGCGGGGTGCCCCGTCCTTCGCGTAGTTTGCGAAGGGCGGGAACCACGAACGTTTGCACTCGG
>DATNAF010000191.1:0-6321 GCA_035572845.1 Terriglobales bacterium | reverse complement strand
GTATGACATGATCGAATCGGCAGCGGAGGAGGAAGACTGGTCCGCGGTGTTTTTCAAAAGGTCGCAGAGAGCATCGTGACCCAGGAAGTCGCCTGAGGCGTTCGCGGCTTCAATGATCCCATCGGTATAGAGGAGAAGCCGGTCGCCGGAGTCGAGTTTGTGCACTGCATTGGCGTATGCGGCGAAGTCGAAGGCGGCGAGGATTAGTCCATTTTCTTCAATCTTGGTGATTTGACCATTGCGCAGCAATAGCATGGGTGGATGGCCGGCGGCCGAGTAACGGAACTCTCCGGATTTCGCATCCAGATGAACGTAGGCAGCGGTCACGAACTGGTTCTGTGTGTTTCCGTACAAGGCTGCATTCATGCCGGCAAGAAATCGTGCCGGATCATCCGCGTGGTTGCGCTGTGAGGATGCTGCGAGCTTCACCATGGAAGCAATCAGCGCAGCCGGCACGCCGTGCCCGGAAACATCGGCGATCAGAAGTCCCGCCTGATGATCGTCGGCGACGACATAGTCGTAAAAATCCCCTGCCACCGACGTCATAGGCACATAGCGGCTGGCAATTTGAAAGTGCGCTGACTTCGGGAATTCCGCAGGCAAAATCGAAAGCTGAATGCGGCGCGCGACCTCCAGCTCATTCTGGATTTCATTCAACTTCTGGTCGCGTTGCAAAGTGCGCCGGGCGGCCACGTATCCCAACGAAGCAAGGAATGCAACAAATCCAAACGGCTCCAGCCTTGTCAATTCAATCGAAAAGAAATCGGCCACATTGACCGCCAACGCGAAAATAATGAAGACTAGAAGCCCCCAACGAATCGCGGCAAAATCGGGATCAGTCCGGTAGACGCGGGCAAATATGATCCGTCCTATTACGAAGAGCAGCGCGAGGATGAGAACGACATTGTTGATCTGGTCATAAATGCCACGGTTGCCAAAAGCAAACGTGGCTAGGGCCAAGGCCCCTCCGATGCCAGCCATGGTGTAGTTCAATTGCCGGTCGGTACGCGTTCGCAATCCGAGCGCAGCAAAAAATAAAAATGCTGGAACCAGAATGAGATAGTCGATTCCCGGCACAACGCGCTGATATAGAGCGAGATCTCTTAACCCAACCCGCACCAGAGACGCGCGCAGCCACAGCCGAAGCCCATAAAGTCCGGCAAAAAGAGCGAAGTAAATCAGAAGTGGATCAACCCTGCGGCGCACAGCTGAAAATGCAGCGGCCACCAGCGCAACCGTGATAAAAGCGGAGCCCAGAAAAAGAAATGGCGCATCTCGGTAAAATGCGTGAAGCACATCACTCGCGTTGTAGTTCATGAGCGCCGCTTGCATGGCTGGAAGGATAATGTATCGGAAATGGGCAGCTCAAGAAGTTGATCAACGTGAAATCCCGAGCTGACGTCAATGAGTGATTACGCCTGATTACAACAACAGCGGTATCGTGTGCAGTCATGGCCGTCATAGGCTGGCAGAATGAAGGCGACTGTTGGATGGTCGCAGGATGGGCGTTTAGGCAGGTAATCGAAGACCTTCGTTCACAGTCCTCTCCTGATTCGGAAATGATTTCCGAACTCGAACGGGCAAAGGACCTGAAATACCTGTTCATTGACAGCGTCAACGCAGAGCTTGCGAAACGACTAGCTAACGCTATTCGAGAGACGGCATCAGGAATCCAGTCCGGCAAAATCCGCTCGGGCCTGCTCGATAAGCCCTACGGTGCGACCTCCATGGCCGAGTACCGGAATTCTATGCAAGAACTGCTTGCCGTCGTTTCGCGATCATCGGGCCGGGTAGGTCAATGAGTGATAACGCCTGATATCAACAAAGAGGGTCAAGTAAACTAGTTTCATTCAGGAATTTCCATGACGATGCTTAAGGAGACGCGCTGGATTGCCGCTATCGTTTTGCTCAGCGCCGGAATCTGCTGGTCCCAGGAAGAACCCATGTGCGTTGAAAACTCACCGGAACGAAGGGGCGAGATCGGATGCAGCATTGTCGGAAGGAAACCGCTTCCGGTCACACTGAACGAACCTGTGTTCTGGCACATTGATCATTTTGCTTCTGCTGAATCTGCCGAGGCCGGTGTTGGGCCTTCCAGCATCGCGTTCCAGGCTCATGGTGCCTGGTGGTTGATGTCTGTCGGGCCAGAAAGCCAGGACCACCATGGTGGGAAGCACGTGGCAGAGGTGAAGTTGTCACCACTGCCCAAGGCTGACAGTTACACGATGGTTGTGATCTCAGCGTACATTCCACCGGGAATGACATCGCGGGTTCACTTTCATTCCGGAGTGGAAGGTTTCTATGATGTTGACGGAGAGCAATGTCTCGAGACTAAGGAGAAGGCTTTCCACATGAAAGAAGGCGATTCGCTGGTTGTTACGACCGGAACAGTCATGCGATTGGTCGCGACAGGAACAAAGCCCCGTCGCGATTTTGCCATAATCGTTCACGATTCGTCTAAACCATCCGTTACAAGGTTACCGATGTCGGCCGCTTCAGAACTAATGCCCTGCGCGAAGTGAGATTCTTCACTCTCGCTATGCTTGACGATAAATCGCCAGATCACTCATTGAGCATTGTAAACTTCGGGATCTTGCGTAAGACATTTGCGATGCCTTAGTACAATTCCTTCATGATTGCCCACCTTCGCGGAAAGCTCATCGCGCGCCACCCTAACCAGGTAATTGTTGATGCTATGGGCGTCGGCTACGACGTGACCATCTCTGTGCCGACTTTTTCCGAATTGCCGCCCACCGGTGGCGAAGTTTCGCTGCACATCCATACTCACGTTCGCGAAGATCAGATTGCGCTATATGGATTTGTGCGTCCGGAGGAAAAACATCTCTTCGAAAAGCTGATCAGCGTCAGCGGGATCGGACCGAAGCTGGCGATCACCATCCTTAGCGGCATGCCAACAAACGAGATGACCTCCGCCATTCGCGGGAACGATGTGGCCCGCCTAACCAAAATTCCCGGTATCGGCAGAAAAACCGCTGAACGCATGGTGCTCGAACTTCGCGACAAACTTCCTCCAGCTGGGACTGACCAGGTCCATGTCGTGCCGTCGCTCAGTTCGGTGCAGGAAGATGTCTTATCCGCGCTGATGAATCTTGGCTACCTGCGCGCCTCAGCCGAAAAAGCGCTGAGCACGATCGAAAAGAACGGATCATTTGACGCCATGTTCCGCGCCGCGCTGGCAGTGATGTCAAAGTAAGCGCAGACTCTGTGAACCTCCGTGAAACCTTGGTGCCCCTCTGTGGTGAGCTTTTCGCTTTTCTCTGGACAGAACCAGCAACTTAGGCTTTAATCCTGCGCATGCAAACCCTGGGTCTGGCGGATGCCGGCGAGCGCAGCGACAGTCGTCTCAAAAGCTTATTTTGGCCATCTGTCCAAAGCGGCGCCGATGTCGATTATCTCGGCGCGCAGGGTTATTGGATTTGCACTCTGATCGCGGTCGTCTCGTTTGTATTTTCCGGAATGCAGGGGAGGCCTTTCCTGGCCATCACCCTGCTACTGTTTTTCTATTTCGGCGGAGTCGGAGTTCGGCAGCGTGATCCGCTGGCCGCGGGCATGGTTTTTCTCTTCTACGCAGTCGATACCCTGACGACGGTCTTCGTAATGGTGTTCGCGTCACCATGGGGGATGATCGTTTTTCGGATATTCGTAACTGCGCTTCTGCTCTCCAATATTCGCGCGACTTGGATCGCTTCCAAGTGGAAGACAGATTCAGAAGAAGCAGCCCTGCCGCCGCGTCTCAACGAAACCTGGTCAGATAAGTTCGCTGACCAACTGCCTACCGTCCTCTGGCCCAAAGCGCGGATCGCATATTACGTATTCGGCGCCTGCGTACTTACCTTGGTCTCGATCGGCCTGGCCAGTATGCTGGCGAGAAGCATCATTCGCGGAATGGCCTAGTTCAAATTATTTTCCGATACAGAATCTGCTGAAGATCAAATTGAGGATGTCGTCGTTCGTCGTAGCGCCGGTGATCTCATCCAGAGGACGCAGCGCGCTATAGAGATCCAGCAACAGCATTTCATGCGGAATTTTGTTCTGCACCGCGGCCTCTGCGCGATCAAGGCCGATGAGCGAATCACGCACCAGCGACTGGTGCCGAGCGTTCGTGAGGAATCCCGATTCAGTCCCAGCTACCGAACCTCCGGTGACGTGCTGAAGAATTGCAGCGCGTAATTCAGCAATGCCTTTCCCGGTGAGCGCAGAGGTGCGAAGTTTCGCGCAGGCTTGTCGGACAGGAGTGTCCGACCCACCCGGCTTGTGCAAATCCGCTTTATTCTCGACCACGATTGCGGTGCGCTGCTCAACTTGCGTCAGCAGTTGTTCGTCTTCATCATCCGGCGCCTGCGACGCGTCGAGCACAACCAACACCAAATCCGCATCGGCCAGCGCTTCCATGGATTTCTGAATGCCGATACTTTCGGCTTCGTCGAGGGCGGCGCGAATTCCCGCCGTATCGACCAGCTTTACCGGGATCCCGCCAATGGCAACTATTTCCGTAACCAGGTCGCGAGTGGTCCCCGGCGTGGCCGTAACTATGGCGCGCTCACGTTCGACCAGGCGATTGAACAAACTGGATTTCCCAACATTCGGACGCCCAACAATCGCCAGCGTCAACCCTTCATGGACCACTTTTCCGTAGGCAAAAGACCGAGCGAGATCTTCAAGTGGCGCGCGTACTTCGGCGATATGTTTCAGAATCTGATCTCCCGGCATCACCGAAACGTCGTCTTCCGCAAAATCAATTCCCGCCTCGAGTACCGCAATCAACTCGACGAGTTTCTGTTTGATCGGTTGCAGACGCCGTGAAAGCGCGCCCTCCAGTTGTTGCGCCGCAACTTTCGCCTGATACAAAGTTTGCGAGTCAATCAAGTCCCGCACGGCTTCGGCCTGCGTCAGATCAATGCGATCGTTCAAAAACGCGCGCATGGTGAACTCGCCCGGTTCGGCAAGACGCGCCCCGCAACTTAGCGCAATTTCAACAATGTGCCGAAGCACCACCGGCGACCCGTGTGCCGAGATTTCAACAATGTCGTCGGTTGTGTACGAATGCGGCTTGGCAAAATAAGTGACCACAACCTCGTCAATTCTTTCTTTTTGGGGGGACGGGCGTCCCCGCCCGTCCGGCTGAGTCGCAGACTCAGTATTGTGTGGAGCGGACACTCCTGTCCGCACAGGCGCTGGCTCAACTGCTTGCAAACTGGCCATTCCGGAAATTCCCGTCTGCCGGAGAAAAGTGTCCGACCCAGCCGGCTCGACCAACTCCCCAAAGACCGCCCGCCCCGCCTCAAGTTCATGCTTCAATCGCAACATGTGCAGAGCAATGTCTCTAGCGTCCGGCCCGGCAAGCCGCACTACGCCGATCCCGCCGCGACCGGCAGGTGTGGCGATCGCAACAATAGTGTCGTCGAGATTCAACAGCTCGATTGTATTTGAGCTGGACGGGCGAGACGCCCGTCTCCCCACGACCATGATCTCAGGGTGGTGAATTCCGCTCTCCCTCAGTACAATCAACACTTCCGTTTATGTCCGACGTTCGCCGAGGTCTGATCATGGTCAACACCGGGCCGGGCAAGGGTAAAACGACTGCCGCCATGGGCACGGCCCTGCGCGCCGTGGGCAACGGCATGCGCGTGCTGATGCTGCAATTTCTGAAAGGCTCGTGGCATTACGGCGAACTCGATGCGGTGCAGGCATTCGGCGACAAGTTCGTCATGAAGCAGATGGGCCGGGGCTTTGTGAAAGTTGGCGCGGAGAAGCCCGACCCCGAAGACGTACGCATGGTAGAAGATGCCTGGGCTGAGGGGGAGCGCGCAATCCAATCCGGCGAATGGGATTTAGTGATTCTCGACGAAATCAATTACGCCATCAGTTATGGCATGCTTGATCCGGCCAAGGTCGCCGCCGCTTTGCAGAAAAAGCCAGAGATGGTTCATGTTATCTTGACGGGACGCAACGCGCATCCGACAATTGTCGAGCTTGCGGACACCGTCACCGAAATGCGCCAGGTAAAACACGCCTACGAAAAGGGCGTGATCGCGCAGAGAGGGATTGAATACTGATTTTGTAATTGAGTAATTTGGTAATTGGGTAATTTGCGAATCGGAATTCATTCCAAATTACACAATTACCAAATTACAAAATTTCCCAATCGTCCTTATGGCCTGGTTCAAACGACAATCCGTAGAACTGGATTCCTCCGGCGAAAAGAAAATTCGGACCGAAGGCTTGTGGGTGAAGTGTGAAGGCTGCCGCCAGATCATTTGGAAGAAAGACCTGGAAGATAACCTGAATGTTTGCCCTAAG
>DATNAF010000190.1:0-9179 GCA_035572845.1 Terriglobales bacterium | reverse complement strand
TGGAATATTTTCCTGACCTTCAGGCGCAAAGGTTTCCTGATCGCGCGCGCCGCCGCCGAACGTGATCACAATCACTTTTCTTTTTGCGGAAGCCGTGGCTGCACGGGCCAGCCGTGACGACAGCAGCGTGCTGCCTAAAGCTAAGCCGCCGGCATCGCGCAAGAATTCCCGTCGGGAACGGGAAATCAATGCGCTGCCTGATAAGGAATTTTTCATTGAACCCTAATGTTGCGCCGCGTCTTTTTCGGAATATACAAACTGTCGAATCTCCGCACGCTGCTTATCCAACTCTGCCAGATGTTGCGCACGCAGGCGCTGATAAATTTGTAACTGCTCCTGCGCCAGGACCTTTTGCCCGGTATGCACGTATGCCTGTCCCAGGCGATAGTGGGCGTCCGCGAGGTCGGCATTCTCCTGCAGTGCGCGTTGGTAGTGTGGAATCGCTTCCGCGTACTTAGCTTGATCGGAATACAAATTTCCCAACTGCAAATGGGCCTCAGGCAGCTTCGGATCAAGTGCGATCGCGCGTTTCAGCAACGACTCGATTTTGGCAATATCGAGATTCGCATCCTGGGCCCGTCTGCCTTTCCACAAGCTCATCGCATAATAAAAATGTGCCCGCGCATTCTGCGGCTGCAGCTCCGCAAAACGATGGAAGCGTTGAATTACTTCATCGGCCTGTCCAGGAGAGCTGTCGTACGCTTTTGAGAGAAAGTAATAACAGCGCGGGTCGGAAGGGTTCAGATCGGCCGCCTTCAGCAAAGCCTTCACAGCGTCATCGTAATTTCCGCGCGAATACAAGGCCATTCCCAAACCGATCGCCAGCCTCGGCGACTTCGGATAATGTTCGGCCGCGCTCTGGAAAACGTTAACCGCCGGGTCAAGCGTGCGATGCACCAGCAACTCGCTTCCCCAATCGAACAGATTGCTTTCGCTCGGGTCCATGTGCGCGGCGGTCTCGTATTGATTTTCTGCCGCAACAAACTTGCCGTCCTTTTCTTCTATTTCCGCCAGCACGTTGTGCAGTTCCGCCGTATCTTTCTGTTTCAGGAGATCCTGCACTACAGTTCTGCCCTCGTTGAGCTTGCCAGTTTTCGCGTACGCAAGCGCCAGGTCATAGCCGTTGTCGTAAGCGCTGGAATTTATTTTCTGCGCCTTCTCAAGATAAGGCACGGCGTCGGTGAGCTTTCCTGCAGCGAGGTAAATTTCACCAAGGTTATGGTTGGTGTCGTAGTTGCCGGGATCGAGTTCAACTGCTTTTCGAAATTCCGTCTCCGCCGGCGCCATCTTTCCCATGTGCACCAGGTTAGTGGCAAGGTTAGTTCGCGCCTCGACTGACTCCGGCTTCAATTGGACTGCCTTCGCCAGATGATCGTTGGCCTTTGATTCCTGCGATTCGGCGGCGTAGACCATCCCTAACAACTCATGCACATCAAAGCTCTGCGGCACCTGGCGCGCCAGTTCTTCTAACTGCTCAGCCGCTTGCGCATAATTTCCAGAATTGTACTGCGACAATGCTGCCTGAAATGCGCTATCCAGCTTTTGTGTTTGATCAGATTCGGCGGCGATAACCGGCATATGTCCCGCCACGATGAGAAAGATAAATAGCAGCCGGTAACGTTGGATCACAGCATTCGTATGTTAGCACTGCGGGGAAGCGCAGATTGGAGTCCATTACAAGTTGGGGTGGGGAGGGCGCTGGTTGACGCCCTCCCCGCCACCTGCAGAATCAGAAATACAACTTCAGCGCGAACTGGATCTCTCGTGAGTCGTACGGAGCATCGCGGGTCGATCCGATTTCGCCAAAGGTCGAATTGTTGAAGTTGTTTGCGCCGGATACCGCGACAACGCCGTTGCCGCCGAATCCAGGATAGTTAAAGTTTGGATGGTTGAAGACGTTGAATATTTCAGACCTGAACTCCAGACGAGCGCGTTCTGTGACCTGGAAATTCTTGAACAAAGAAAAGTCCAGTCGGTGGAAGCCAGGGCCTTCAATCTGCGACGGTTCCGGGCCGCCAAGAACACCAGTTCCAGGAATGTTGACGCACCCGGTAGGTGTTCCAGGTCTTCCAAGTTCGCACGGCTGGGCAAATGCTGCCGCGTTTAGCATACCCACGTTCCCATCAGCAGTCTTGTGGAACGACGTCCGTGGGTTTTGCCCCGGCACAACAAACGCATAGCAGTTAGTTCCTGAAGTGGTAGCTGACGGGCAATCTATTTTGAATGGCTGCCCACCCTGCAGGGTTGTGGCCCATACCAATGCCCATCCGCCTAAGAGGCCATTGCGGACGCCACTGGCGTCACCCATAAACCTTTTCCCCTTGCCAAATGGCAACTCGTAACTGCCGCTGAAATGCACCACATTGCGTATATCGAAATTCGCCAGTCCGTAATCAGCATGAATTCCCATACCTGGGACGTAGGCGCCTCTATAGCCATTACCGGCGAACCCATTGAGTAGGTCAAGAGCGTCGGAACGAACCTTTGAGTAGGTGTAGGCAAACAAGAAGTTAAGGCCCGTGGAGAACTTCTTTTCTACGCTGGTTTGCAGGCCGTGATAGTAGCTGCTGCCCTGCGTGGTCGCATAACTCGCGTTCTGCCCAAAATCGGGGAATGGTAATCCGCCCTGAGAGGCAGGTACCGGGCCACCCGGCTGTCCAGCTAAGATCCTTGAGCCCGTAAGCGTTGCGTTAGGCGGTAGAAGAGCAGTTGGGTTGTTTGATCCCGGGAACACCTCCAAATGCCGTCCAAACGTTCCTACATACGCTGCCTGCACGGACATTGACGGGGTCAACTGATACTGAATGGTCAAGTTGTCGCCGATCGAATACGGCGTTTGGTAGGCGAATTGAATTCCGCGCAACTGGAGACCCTGCGCGTTAACTGTAAGCGGATCGAGCGGAATGCAAGCAAACCCGGTTTCCAGAGTTGGACCGCCGCTCGCCGTAGCAGCGCTGCAACCCGCGAATTGGTTGATCGGGGTCGAGTCATTCTTTTGCTGGAACTGGAACGAGAACTGGAATGGATAGTTCTCACCAAGGTTTGGAGAATACCCGCGGTTCTCAAATCCGTTGTAGAACATACCGGCACCGCCGCGCACCACAAGTTTCGGCGACAGTTGATACGCAAAGCCGAACCGGGGAGCGAAGTTGGTTGTTTGCGATGTGCCTAGTCCCTTGCCATACTGCTTGGTAATTGCAAGACCAATGCCGTCCTGAGCAAGCAAGTTATTGAAGCTGGTAGGACATGCACAGGTGGAATTAGTTGAAAGCTGAAATGCACCGGCACTCGGGGGAATCAGATACAGCGGCGAGCCACCGGGGGGGCCAAAGGGAACGAAGTTCGCCTGCTTGCCGAAATGATCGTAGACCAAGCCAAAGAAGTCCCAACGCAAACCCAGGTTGAGGGTCAGATTCGAAGAAACTTTCCAGTCGTCTTGAATGTAATTCCCGTAATAGTTCTTACCGTTATCGCTCAACGAAATGTTGGATGCGAATTCGTTATTTGGGCCTCCAACCACGGGGCAGGTAGTCGGCAGTCCGCATGGCACTGTGTTAGCTGTCGGTGTTAACAAAAATTGTGCTCGGCCCGTGTTGCCCCCGCCCACGTTCGGAACATCAGTATAGGTTCCGTCGAAATTGAACTGTCCGCGCGACCACGGCGGCTGCAATGTCGAGAACTTTACGTGCTGGTATTCGAAGCCCATTTTGAAGGTGTGCTTACCATAAATCTTGGTGAAGTCATCATTGACCTGAATTGTGGAACTGACTTCATCCGAAGGCAGGAAGGAGTTGCCGCCAAGAGTTTGCAGGCCGTTAATTCCGAACGCCGGCAACCCGCCATTTTCGTGGACCTGAGGAATTCCGAGGATTCCAAAACTCCCGGGCAAACCACCCAGGTTATTGGCCTCTGGAATATTTCGCGTTGTGTGCAAGTAATTCAAGCCCACACGCGCAACATTAACCGTAGTAGGCGAGATTGTGTGTGTCCAGACCAACGCGCTCTGCTGCGCCAAGGCCGTCTGATTGCCCTGGAAGAATCCGCCGCCATCCGCCACACCGCCAAAAATACTGGGGATCAATTGGGGATCGTCCGCAAGGCTGAAGCGGTAAAAGATCTGGTCCTTCTGAGTGAAATCTAAGTCGAGGCGGGTATCAAAAGACTGGCGATTTTCCCTCAACACCGGCGAGGCGGTGTAGTTCGAGAATAGCCCGCTGCTGGTCGGAAGTGGATACAGATTCAGGAGAGCGACTGCATTGGTATCCAATCGGCCTAAGGGAATTATATTTCCAGGGAACGGATCACGCGCGTAAACGGGAGAGGTGGTGCAGTTGCTTACGCAGCGAGTTGTCGCCGGGTCAAAAATCGTCCCCTTCGGGAACACTCTATTCAGTGCGTCAGTACTGGTTCCAGATTGTCCTGTAATCAAATCACTGAAATCGGTGTATCCGCTATTCCGCTCAGCAACCGTCGGCACCGAACCTGTCTGGATCGTTCCCTGCCGCCTTCTCAGGCCTTCGTAGTCACCAAAGAAAAACACTTTATTTCGACCATCAAAAACGTGCGGGACTACAACCGGACCACCAATAGTGAATCCGTACTGATTCTGTCGGAGTTCACCTTTTTGTGTCTGCCACTGACCGGCGGCGTTCTGGGTATGCTCGAAGTAGTCAGCCGCGTCGAGTTTGTCATTGCGGAAAAATTCCCACACATCACCGTGGAACTGGTTGGTGCCCGACTTGATTGTCGCGTTCAGAACGGCAGCGCCGGAGCGCCCGTACTCAGCGCTGAAATCTGTGGTTTGCACTTTGAATTCCTGAATCGCGTCGACGGGAGGTAGAACCACGAAGTTGGTTCCATTCAGAAAGTCGACCGTATCGGAGTTATTGTCGACGCCGTCAAGCATGTAGTTGTTCTGCGCCGGACGGAAGCCATTGGCCGAAAATGCGCCTGTCGATGCGTTGCCTCGAGTATCCGATTGCGGAGAGTTAACGCCCTGGACTAATTGCGCGAGAAAGGTGAAATTGCGCCCGTTCAACGGAAGATCATTCACGCTACGTTGATCGATCACTTGACCGACGGATGCATCCTGGGTCTGCAATACCGGAGCTGCCGCGGTAACTTCCACTGTCTCCGACGTGCTGCCTGCGGTCATCGTGAAATTCAAGAGAACGTTAGCGCCGACATCGACCTTCACGTCATTCTGAGTTACGGTCTTGAAGCCCTGAAACGAGGCGTCAATTTTGTAGGTGCCGATTCTGACCGGAGAAAACTTAAACACGCCGTCGCCGCCGGTGGTGGTTGACAAGGCGATGCCAGTCCCGACGTTCGTCAGAGTGACCTTTGCGCCATTCACCACGGCGCCTGACGGATCTGTAATCGTGCCCGTGATCGAGCCGGTATCAACTTGCGCTTGCGCGACGGTTGCTAACAGCACAGCGGTGACCAACATCGCTAATACAGCTTTTAGCGTGCAAGATGAGATGCCAACTCGCTTCATGACCTTCCTCCTAAGTCTTCGGCTCGAATGCTTCGGAATTCTCAAGCTCGATTACCGACAAAGCGACCGCAAGGCCGGCGCGCGCATAGCGCGGCGTCAGCCTTTCTGAATCTTAAAATTTTGATCGTTGAATACGACGCCAAACCCCCCACGAACGGATGAACCGCTTAACCCATGAAAACCCGTTAACCGTTTAACCCACCAGCGAAATTGCTTAACCGTTTAATCTCGCTGTTACCAAACGTGTTGCGAGTGTTATCACGCGCAAATATCGATTGTCAAGCAAATTTTAGTCGGCTATACTCACTTCGCTTCTGCACAAAAATGACGCTCACCATCCGGGATGTCGCGAAAGCCGCAGGGGTATCGACCGCCACCGTCTCCAATGTCCTGAACAAAACCGGGAAGGTTGGGCGCAAAACTCACCGGCTAGTTGTTTCTGCTGTGAAGCGTCTCGGCTATGTTCCCGATGCGCACGCGCGGCACCTTGCTTCGCGCGATCGTCATCGCACATTGGGAATCATCGTGTCCGATATTGAAAATCCGTTTTTCCCTGAAGTCATCAAAGGATTTGAATTGCGCGCCCAGCAGTTGGGTTACGACGCGATTCTGAGCGACACAAATTATGATCCCCGGCGCACCCGGCGAGCGGCCGAGCGGATGATGGAGCACAAAGCCCGCGGCGTCGCCATCATGACTTCAGAAATCAGCCTGCGCCTGATTCATGAACTGGCACGTAGAAAAATTGCGGTCACGTTCCTCGATCTCGCGCCTACCCGCGCTTACATGAGCAACTTGCGGATTGATTACGCCTCGGGAGTGGACCAGATCGTTAAGCACCTTTACGATCTTGGTCACCGCCGCATCGCCTTCGTCGCAGGAAGGGAGGGGCTGAAGTCGAACGTCGCAAGATTGGAAGCCTACGAAGATTGCATGCGCCGCCTGGGATTAGAACTCGGACCAATATTGCCCGGCGACTTGCGGTTCGAAGGCGGCATGTCGGCAGGATTGGCTGTGGCGCAAATGACTCCTCGGCCGACTGCGGTGATAGCCATCAACGATCTAACTGCGGTCGGCGTGATCAAAGGATTGATGAACGCCGGGTGCCGCGTGCCTCAGGATGTATCGGTTACGGGATTTGATAAGACACGACTTGCGGAGTACAGCAACCCGTCTATCACTACGGTCGATATTCATCGCGAAACTCTGGGCCGAATCGCCGCCGACGCGCTGCACGAACTTTCAGATTCCGCAACTCCGAATGGCAAGGAGTATCAGATTGGCGCGGAATTAATTTTAGGAGAATCTTCCGGTCCCGCCCCCGTTGTCGAGCCTTGATACACTTTTCAGAGGTACACTTCTCGACAACAGTAATGCTGGCTTAACTGCCGCCACCGTTCAGGATGTCTGCTCCCAAGGACCAACTCTCCCGCCGCACGTTCCTCAAAGGAATGCACCTCGCACCCGCTCTTTTTCTGCCGGCACCGTTGCGATTGCTGGGGCGGCCCCTAGATTCTTCCGTGCGGAGCGCGCTGTCTCGCGATTTTCTGTTCGCCGATCTTCGCATCACGCCGCATTACCCCGCGAGTAATCCGCTCGATGAAGTTCTTCGTCAGGTGGTTCCCGGCGGGGATGAATATCTGACGGAGAAATATGCATTCGAAATTCTTGCGGTGCTTGGCGAATGGAGCAAAGCTCTGAAGACGTCTCCTTCCGGGCTTGGCAGCGTAGTAGGAAATTTTATTGATCCCGGCTTGAAAGCCACGGCAGTCGCGGCGTTTGAACAAACATCGCTGCGTGCCAAATACGGCATTGATGTCTGGCATAGAAAATTTGCGGCCGAGCTGGTCTCCGGGCGCACGCCGTTTCTTGATCAGCTCACGCGCAACCGTGCCGAGTTCTCAAAACTCGACACCGCGGAATTCGAAATGACCGCGATAGAGCAGATACAAGATTCGCCGCTGGCAGTGAGCGCCGAACTGCGCTACGAATTCGTTGGTGCTCTCAAGAGTGGCGGCCGGGAGCAACGAATCGGTTATTGGAAGACTCAGTGGATTTACGCCGAATCGACCGGCTGGCAGCTTGTTCAATGCCAGACAATCGGAGAAAACGTAAGCCGTGCGCGTGCGCCATTTTTTATTGACGTCGCTTCGCAAGCGCTGGCGCCTGTCGAATCCTACAAAACTCAATTGCTGCGCGGAAACGATTACTGGCGCACCGTTCTTGACGGCGCTTGCGGAATTGACGTTTACGGAAACAACGGAGTCGCGGTCGGGGATTCCAACAGCGATGGCTTCGATGACATCTACATTTGTCAGCCTGCTGGACTGCCCAATCGCCTTTATCGCAACAATGGTGATGGCACCTTCGCCGATGTAACAGAACAAGCCGGCGTGGATATTTTGGATTCTTCTTCCTGCGCGCTGTTTGCTGATTTCGAAAACAAAGGGCTGCAGGATCTCCTCGTCGTTTGCGAGGGGGGTCCTTTGCTTTTTCTGAATCAGGGAAACGGAAAATTTAAGTTCAAGGGCGACGCTTTTAAATTTGCGCGCGCGCCGCAGGGAACGTTCACTCACGCCGCAATCGCAGACTACGATCGCGACGGGCATCTGGACATTTATTTTTGTCTTTATAACTATTATTTGGGCTTAGATCAGTATCACTATCCAGCGCCGTACTTTGACGCGCGCAATGGACCGCCGAACTTCCTGCTTCACAACGAGGGTAATGCCACATTCGTCGACCGCACCGAATCGGCTGGTCTGAATGTAGACAATGACCGCTACAGCTTTGCCTGCGCCTGGGGTGACTACAACTCAAACAGCCTGCCCGATCTTTACGTCGCCAATGACTTTGGCAGAAACAATCTTTACCGCAACAATGGCGACGGGACTTTTACATCGGTCTCGACCGAAGCGGGCGTCGAGGACGTCGGCGCTGGCATGAGCGCCTGCTGGTTTGATTTTGATGGCGATGGTCGTCAGGACATTTACGCGGGGAATATGTGGTCCTCCGCAGGAATGCGTGTCTCCAATCAAAAGGTTTTTCAGCAACCGGATCCCGAGGGCATCCGCGCTCTTTATCGCCAGCACGCGCGCGGGAATTCTCTTTATCAGAATCAAGGGAATGGCCGATTCAAAAATGTGAGCGCGCCAGCGGGAGCTGAGATCGGGCGCTGGGCATGGTCTTCCGACGCGTGGGACTTCGATCACGACGGCTATCCAGACATTTACGTCGCAAATGGCTACATCTCCGGACCTGATTCTCCGGACCTGGCCAGTTTCTTCTGGCGTCAACTTGTGGCGAAGTCGCCGCAGAATTCTTCTCCTTCGCCCAATTACGAACACGGGTGGAATGCCATCAACGAGCTGATCCGTTCGGACGGGAGATGGAGTGGCTTCGAGCGGAACATCGCGTATCTGAACAACGGGAATGGAACGTTTTCGGATGTCTCTGGGGTGGCCGGATTGGATTTTGTCGACGACAGCCGTTCCTTTGCTCTTGCAGATCTCGACCACGATGGCCGGCTGGAAGTTGTTCTCAAGAACCGCACTGCTCCTCAAATCCGCATTCTGCGCAACGTTATGAGTGAGATTGGAAACGCACTCTCATTTCGGTTACGCGGCACGAAGAGCAACCGTGATGCAATCGGGGCTGCAGTAACGGTGGAAGCAGGCGA
>DATNAF010000189.1:0-2492 GCA_035572845.1 Terriglobales bacterium | reverse complement strand
TACAACATGGCCACGCTCGAAGCTATGGCTGCCGGTTTGCCCGTTCTGGGAAACTGTCATCCCACTTCCCCCATTCGCAATGGCGTCAACGGATTTCTTTCCGACGATCCCGCTGAGCTCCGCATCTTCGCGTGGCAATTGATTCGAGATAGTGATCTCGCGAAGCGTCTCGGCGCTGAAGCGCGAAAAACTGTGACCACGCTTTTCAGTGCGGAAAAATTCAGGTCTGGCATCGTCCGTTCGATCGAGACGGCTCGAAAAAAATGGACAGAGTTCCACTGTTCGACGCCTGCGAGGCATGCGGAAATCTAGAACGAAAAAGTGGAGTATACTGAAATCATGGGCGACCGGCTTGGGGCGCTATTCGCAAGGGCCGGACGCAACGGTTTTTTGGTTCCACCCGGAACCTTTATTTTCGGAGAAGGGAATTCCTCCCGGGTTAGGAACTGTGCCGCCTGCCGGCTAGGCAGGCCTCCCCTGATCGCCCTGCGATACATATTTCTGTGTGCCGCGTCCAATAGTTCATAAACCTGGCTGCGGTCGCGCAGGCGGGGTCGGCCTTATAGGTCGCGCAATCACGAGTGATCGCTAATAAGAATCGGAACAGGACGATACAAAGGAGAGGCAGCCATGAATGGTGGTGAGATTCACATTCGCCGCTGGGTGGCCACAGCTGTGGTCGTCGCGGCTTTGATAGGAGGCGTTTTTCTTGCCTCAGGACTTCGTCATTGGACAGGGCGCGAGATCGTCGGCGCCGAAAGCTTGCCGGTCACGGTTGAGCACAATGCAACACCCGTGCCGCTAAGCAGCTTGTCAAACGGTTTCGCCTCGGTTCTAAAGGGCGTATTACCGGCCGTTGTTAACATCAATTCTTCGAAAGTTGTGAAGTCGCGCCAGCAAACGCTGCCTTTCTTCAATGATCCCTTCTTCCAGCAGTTCTTTGGTGATCAGGGCCCGGGCCAGATGGCGCCGCAACGCGAGCGCGAAACAAGCCTCGGCTCAGGCGTAATCGTCACTTCCGATGGCACAATCCTAACGAATAATCACGTCGTCGATGGCGCCACCGATATCAAAGTAGATCTCTCGGATAAGCGTGAATTTACCGCCAAGGTTATTGGCACCGATTCGAATACGGATATCGCGGTGTTGAAGATCAACGCCACGGATTTGCCGACGATGAAACTCGGCGATTCGACCGATTTGCATGTTGGTGACATCGTACTCGCCGTTGGCGATCCATATGGCATCGGCGAAACGGCTACGATGGGAATTGTTAGCGCCACGGGTCGCAGTCTGGGCGGCACGATTGAGAATTATGAGGATTTCATTCAGACCGACGCGTCAATTAACCCTGGCAATTCGGGCGGCGCGCTGGTGAACCTTCATGGAAACCTGGTCGGCATTAACACCGCCATTTTATCCAATGGCGAGGGATTTGGTGGCCAGGGCGGCAATGAGGGAATCGGCTTCGCAATTCCGATCAACATGGCGCACAACGTTATGGAACAATTGGTTGCTCATGGCAAGGTCCAGCGAGGCTTCATCGGTGTGCAACTGAATCCCACGGATATTGATTCTGCTCTTGCAAAGCAATTTGGTCTCAGTCAGCCGGGTGGAGCGTTGATCGCGGGCGTCGAACCGAATACTCCTGCATCAAAAGCTGGCCTCAAGAGCGGCGACATCATTCTTAAGGTGAACGGGCAGTCGGTTGCCACGAACAACGATCTCCGCCTTCGCATTTCGCAAACGCAACCGGGCACACCGGTAAAGCTTGAAGTCTTCCGCGATGGCAAAACCTTCGACACGAACGTGACCTTGGCTGAGTTCCCTCCGGACAACGGAACCGCTAACAACAGCACTCCCGCTCAGGGCAACGAAGGCAGCAGCGGAGGTCTCAAGGGAGTTCAAGTTCAATCCGTGACGCCCGATCTAAGCTCGCAGCTAAAGCTGCCTTCGGGAACACACGGAGTCGTGATCACGTCCGTCGATCCTGACAGTGCTGCAGCCGCGGCGAATCTCAACCGTGGAGATGTGATCGAGGAAGTGAACCACAAGCCCGTCACGAGCGTTGACTCCTATCGTCAAGCAGTGGCAAGTGCAGGCAACCAACCGATGCTTCTGCTTGTCTACAACTCGCGAGCGGGAGGAACGGAATACGTAGTCGTTCAGCCGCAGCAGTAAGCGGCAAAAGCACTTAAGTCGGGATGCAGCCAACTTCGCCGCGGCTGCATCCCACTCATTTGCTCGGTTAAGGCTCATCCCACCCGCCTAACCGAAATCTCGTTTTACAATCCCCGGAAGCGCGGGTGTTTCTGCTCTTCTGATTGGGTCCTTTTACTTCGAGGCTTTGGTAACTTTGCTGTATTCACACATTCATTGTAGGGGGCGTATGGTACTTTCCACGGCCACCTTGGCCGCAACTTTAGGGAAGTTGGCGAGTTCAACACCCAGGTGTAGAATGGTACTTCGGTTCTATTCAGCCCAGCCCTGTT
>DATNAF010000188.1:0-10956 GCA_035572845.1 Terriglobales bacterium | reverse complement strand
ACGGTCGCAGGAGAATTCAAGGATTCCAAGACTTGAATAATTGCAGTCTCATTCATTTTATATCCCTTTAGATACGACGCTTTTCATTTCGGCCATGTTGGACGCCACATCCCGGCTGGCAAAGCGCGTGGCCGAGACGCGGCTTGCCGCCAGGGTGTGTACTGCTAACTCGCTACGCTACTGCGTATGCCTTTTCCGCTTTTAAGAGATAGTCCGGCTCCGGCTTGAACACGAATTCGGGATAGCCGAGCTGGCCCATTTCAGGAAGATCGAGACCGCCAAGTTCCGTCTCGATTGAGACTCGGTGCCCGACGAAATATTCGAGCAGGAGATTGATCACGAAACTCAGCGTGAAAACGAAGCCGATCAGGGTGGAGATACCGATGAGTTGCGCCGCAAGCTGGCTAGCATCGCCGTAGAACAATCCGGTCACGGAACCAGCTACACCGTTCCATGCTCCTCCGTAGTTGCTCGTGCCATCCGCGAAAAGCCCCACGGACAGCACACCCCACAGCCCATTGGTGCCATGGACCGAAATCGCACCGACGGGATCGTCAATCTTCAGCACATTCTCGACAAAGCCGCAGCTGAGGACAACGAGGACACCGGCAATCAAACCAATGATGCAGGCGCCGACCGTGCTCACGAAACCGCTGGGAGCCGTAATCGCTACGAGTCCGGCGAGAAGGCCGTTGCCGCTCATCGAGGCGTCGACTTTGCCGTTCTTCATCCACATGTAAAGCATGGCTCCGAGAGTCCCGGTGCAACCGGCGAGCATCGTGTCCACGGCGATGGTGCCGATGCGAAGATTACCGGCCGCCGAAGCGCCGAGAGTGCTCCCAGGGTTAAACCCGAACCATCCGAAAGCGAGAATGAAGCAACCAATCAGTACGGCCGAAATGTCGTGGCCAATGATTGCATTGCTCGATCCGTCGCGGTTGAATTTTCCGATCCGTGGCCCAACGATCAGGCAAACGGCGAGTGCCGTTATTCCTCCGACTGCGTGCACTACGCCCGACCCTGCGAAATCGCAGTAACCTTTTCCGAGCCCGAGGTTCGTGCCGAGCTGCGAAAGCCAGCCAGCGCCCCAAGCCCAGTTGCCATACAGTGGATAGGTGATTGCGCCCATGATGCTGGAGGAAACTGCGAAAGCTAGGAATTTCCAGCGCTCAGCGCAGGCGCCGGTCACGATCGTGAGCGCGGTGTCCATAAACACCATTTCGAAGAGGAAGATCACCATTACGCCCACATCATACGTGTGACCGGAAAGCATGTGCCCGGTCCAGCCGAACAGTCCCCACGTCTTGCCGAAGAAAGTGGCCGAGTGCTCTGCCGAGAGAGATTGCAACCCACCTAGGTTCGAGTTCCCTGCAGCGCCGCCCATTTGTATGGCAAACCCCACCAGCCAATAAGAGAACAAACCGGCCGTATACACGAAAAAGTTCATCATGTACGTGTGGTTTGCGTTTTTGACGCGACAAAGTCCTGATTCGACCATAGCGAACCCGGCCTGCATGAACATGACAAGGAAACCCGTGATCAAGGTCCAGATAAAGTTGTCCGCAATCTTGTTCTGCCCGACCTGATTCGCTACATCGCTTAGGGTCAACCCTTTCTTCGGATCGGAAACCGGAACATCACTAATCGTCCCGGTGATCGTTCCGCCCGGATCGCCTTTGGCCAAATCGGCTGTCGTTGGTGCCTTCGACACTGCTGTCGCAAGCTCTGCGGTTGTGGAGGCAGATGCAGCGACAGCTGGTGCTGTCGCGGTTGCCGGTGGAGTGGCGGCCGGGGCCGGTGCTTGCGCGTAGACCGCAACGCCGGCGCTGAGCGCCAGGATAGCTACCGTGATAATCAAAAACAGATTCCGCATTTTTCTCATTCTTCTTGGTGCTCCTCGATTATGAGATTTGGGCGATCGGCAGATGCCGTCGCGTTTAGCCCTTCCAAACTGCATTTTTGTTGAATGCCGCCGGTAAGATCCCCAGAATGCCGAATAGACTCACGCCTATCCCCACCAAGGCGAGGACGATCCGGCCTCCCGTGCTGGAAATTACGTTCGCGCCGATGATCGTGACGAACCATCCCGCAAGGGCTATAGTGGCGCCGACCCACTTCATCCCTTCGGGGCCTGGTTTCATCGCGGTTTTTCCCTCTTCGCTCTTGATCTTCATCATGGCGAAGAGACTTCCGAGGATTCCAAGGGTCCCGACTACAACGAGGAGCATGCCCAATCCGCCGGAGAGATAAATTCCGGCGGCCAAAAGAGTGCATGCCACCAAGAACAGGCTGTAAAAACTTCCTTGCGACCTATTTGCTGCCATTAGTACCGCCTCCTTGACCCGAAGGTCATTTGTAAGCTCCTGCTTCCATCAACTCGTTATCGCCCCGAAGCGCCTCCAAAACGCCGTTGTCCATGCAAAACCGAAACCCCAGAAGTTTTGCTCGCATGACCACTGAAACAACCTTTGGAACCAGCTCTTTTTCCCTCGTTACGTCGCCCGCGATAATCAGCTCGCATGGTTCGTGAGGCGACACGCGATAGACGCACAGCCGTGCGCGATCCACTCCTGGCAACGCGAGGAAAAGAAGCTCGCGCACGATGATTGCGTCTTTCAGCGCTTGTATTGACTCTTGAGTCATGCGAATGTGCTCCGGAATGTCCGCATCCCACGGATCGGGTTGCCGCGCGATCCAATGGCATTCAGCGCCCTCGAACTTCCACTCGAGCCGCGAAAACCGCAGCGGCGCCCGTGAGAGTTCGCCGAATCTCATTCGCGCTTGCAGCGAGCGGATTGCGTATCCGAACTCCCAGAGCTGTTTCATCCTCGACGCACTCTTTTCGGCGCATACTCGGGAAGCGCCATGAAAATAGAGAATTCGCAAAGAGCGACGACCTCCGTGATTAGCGGAAGTTGCTGCTGCAACCGCAACACGAGCATGAACGCAACCAGCGAGAACCACGCCCAGCGCGATTGACGAAGCCTGTCAATCCGCCCTGAAAGCTGAAAGAAGTCGATAAGCCTCAGCTGCGAATCTTCCGGAAATGGTGGATGCGCCCGCAAACACGCCACGGCAAAAAAACCGGCCAACAATGTTTCGATCAGAATCGGTTTCCAATCCATGAAATCAGCTCCATTCCAAAACGCATTTCTGCACAATCCACAAAGCCTCATGCAAGAAGTCAGCGCGCCGAGCGATAAAAACAGCTCTACACCTGCGGCTGGCCGGCTAAACGGCCGGAATTGCCGCACAACGAGAACTCTTCATCGAGCAATGTTGCGATTAGTTGGACACGGCGTCGTGTCCGAGACCTTCGGGCAAAGCGGAACCTACAAAACTCCGGCTTTCATCGTCGAAAGCGAGATGGGAACGACGACTCTATCCTCGAGTCGCACGCAGTTTGCAGGCTTTCAGAAAGACAGTCAAATCGAAAATTTAGATGGCCGCAATTCAAATTCCTTGCACGGAGGACTGCGGCCGATCAAGACCGCGATCTGCGCTTTAGGTCATCGTTCAGAATGATCGATTCGGAGATATCCTTCATCGATTTGCGCCGCTCTTGGCTTTCGCGCTGCATGATACGGTACGCCTCGGTTTCGGTAATCTTCAGATCACGCTGCAAGATACCTTTTGCGCGTTCAATAAGCCTTCGTGTTTCCAGTCGTTGCGAGAGCTCTGACTTTTCCGTCTCCAGTCGAGCCCGCTCCACTTCGGCGCCGACGAGAAACCCTATCGCGGTTATCAAACCAATTTCGCGCTGCGTGTACTGATGAGGAGAGCGGTTCTGCAGGTTGATGACACCCACAAGATGACCGCCTGTCACAAGCGGAACGGATAAAAACGCCTGATACCCGTCTTCAGGTAACTCGTTGAACAGCTTGAAGCGAAAATCCTCCGAAGCATTTTCCGACACAGCCACGGGCTTGCGATGTTCGGCTACCCAGCCTGTGATTCCCTGCCCGAAGCGCAATTTGAGCCGATCGATTATCTCCGGATGGGGATTCTTCGAGGCACGGAGCACGAGCTCATCGCCCTCCATCACATAAACAAGGCACGAATCGCACTCGATAATCGCAGCCACGAACTCCACCACCTCATGGAGAACCTGATGCAGCGGGTCAGCGGCCGAGAGGCGGCTCGCCATCTTGTTGAGAACCGCGATATCGAACGTCGCGTCTCTATCGCGCGATGCAAGCCTCTCAATTCGAGACTGTAGTGCGGAAAACTCTGCTTGCTCTTGCAGTCTCGCGCGGTCCCGCCTAAGCGCGACATCGACTGCAGCGAGGAGTTCGTCCTTTTGAAAAGGCTTTGCGAGAAATTCCACGGCACCGGCTTTCATTGCGCGCAGCGTCATCGGAATATCGCCGTGCGCTGTGATGAAGATGATAGGGATGTGGACTCCGGCCGCCTCAAGAGCCTGCTGAAAATCCAACCCATTCATGCCCGGCAATCTTACGTCCAACACCAGGCAGCTCGGAACGTTCGGGCGCTTTGCATTCATAAACTCGGCTGTCGACTCGAACGCTTCCGAGTAAATACCCATGGATTTAAGGAGGCTCCGCACCGAGTCGCGAATCGATGCGTCATCGTCAACCACGAAGACTGCCGAAATAATCTCGCTCGACGCGATCATCACGATAACACCTCGGCGGCTCTAGGAACTGACTGGCAGAATGAACTCAACTATCGCGCCTCCGGCTGGCTTCGACCCGGCCGACAGGCGTCCGTTATGCGATTCGATAATCGAGCGGCTGATCGAAAGCCCCATACCAATGCCCTGTGGTTTCGTCGTGAAGAATGGCTCAAAGATCTTCTCTTCGATATCGGGAGATACTCCTGGACCTTCATCTTCGACGCTTACGCGAACGGCTTCGAGACCTTCCTGGATCGAGCGGATTACGATTTCTCCGCGCCCCTCCGCCTTCTCTCGCGTCGCGTCAATCGCATTCATCAGCAGATTTAAAACCACCTGCTGCAATTGTACCCGGTCACCCTTCACGCGAAGCGCATCCTTAGCCAATTCTGTTCGAATCACAACGTGACTCCGGCTAGCCTCATGCTGCATCAGCGCCACCAACTCCGTGATCGCCTCGTTCATGTCGAACCAATTCTTCGAAAGCGGCTGCCTATGGAACGCCGAGCGAATCCGGCTCAGCACTCCGCTGGCACGCGTTCCATCCGCCACAATTCTTTCCGCAGCCAGCCGCGCTTCCGCGAGATTCGGTGGATTCGCCGAGAGCCACTGCAGGCACGCATTGCCGAACGTCACCACAGCCGTGAGCGGCTGGTTCACCTCGTGCGCGATGGAGGCCGCTAGTTCACCCATCGTCAAAAAGCGTGAAAGATGCGCCAACTCGGCTTGTGTCTCAACAAGGGCTTGCTGCGCTTTCTGTTTCTGACGAATACTTTTTTCAAGCTCGGCGTTCAAATGCTGAAGCTCATTTGTTCTCTCGGCCACTCGCACTTCAAGCTGATCGCGCGCTTCCCCTAGCGCAAGATGATCCCGTTTTTTCGCGGAGCTGATCCAGCTGGCCACGAGCGCGCACAAGACGAACGCTGCAAAATAGGCGCCGTCGGTCGCGTTGGTCGCGAAGGAATGTATCGGCGGAACGAAATAGTAGGCAATCGCGGCCGTCGACAGCAACACCGCGAACATGCCGGGACCGACTCCGCCAATCCACGCGCACGCAATCACAGCGGCAAAAAACAGAAAAAGAAACGGATACGGAAAGAAACGCTGCAGTGGAAGAGTGAGGACCAAGGAGAGGCCAACGAGAAGCAGCGCTACGGCATAATTTCCAGCGGCCGATTTACGGACTCGCCCCCAAAAGCCGGAACCCGACGTAACCCGATGGTCCAAATACAATTCTCCGGAACGCGAACCGATTTCGGCGTAGCCTTTGTCTGCGGCTGGCAGAGCACACCGAAAAAGGTTACCAGTACCACGAATCGGCAGTCCAATCAGGACTTTCGATGTGGTCTATCGACCTTTTGACCGGCGATCTTGACCCTGGGTGGCGCCCCTCCTCATTTCCGCGAGAAGTAAAGCAATAGCGCGAAAATGAGCAGCGGGATGAGCGCCATTACGGTAAAAAGCAGAGCACGCCTGCTCTTAGCCGCGGAACTCTTTTTCCACTCGAGCACTTCTTTGCGTTCCGCCACACCCACGCGATCAAGATGCCTCAGGTCCAGCGCGAGTTCATGCGCTGATGCGTATCGGTTTTTGTGCTCCCGCTCCAGCGCACGATAGATCACCTCTTGCAGCTGTGGCGAAATCGATGGTTCCAGTTTGCGCGGCGGCACCGGATGATTTTGCAGACGTTCGAAGGAATCCTTGCCCGGAAAAGGTAGACCGCCCGTTAACATTTCGTACAAGATCATCCCCAGCGCATAAATGTCGCTGCGCGCGTCACCTCGTCGCCCAGTCAGTTCCTCTGGCGAAATATACGGCGACCCGCCCAGCAATTGCGTCAGATTCGTAAACGTCAATCGGGTCGAACCTTCCTTCGCAGCGACTCCAAAATCGACAAGCTTTATATGGTCGCCCGGCCCAACTAGGACATTTTCTGGCCGCAAATTTCGATGAATGATGCCACGGCCGTGGATGTACTCGAGCGCAGCGCAAATGCTCAGCGTGATCCGGATCGCGCGCTCTTGCGGCAGCTTCTTTAAATCGTCGATCAAGTTTCGCAACGGCTGTCCGGCGAACCACTCCGTCACAAGATAGGATTTGCTCCTGTGCGCGTCACGAACTGCCTTTAAGAGACCGGGGTGGTTGAGAGACTCGCTGATCTCCTCTTCGCGCTGGAAGCGCTCAGTGAGCCCGGGATCGGCTTCCATGTCCGTCTGCGGAAGTTTGATGGCGACCGTCTGATTCGAGCGAAGATCCGTTGCACGATATGTCGTGGTTGTTGAAGTGCGGTTTACAACAGCGTCAAATCGATAATGATCGAGCCGGTCGCCGAGATTGATGGGGAATTCCTCTTTCGAATCCGATGCCTTGGAACTTTCCTTACGTGGCTGGATTCCCGCAGATGCGCTCTCTCGGCCAGAACGCCCTGGCGGCAAAATAGTAGCGGGATTGGGGTAAATCTTGCAAGTACCAGTTACGTCGTCAGAGCTACGAGAAGATTGCCTCGAATCATTACGACCGCGCCCCCTGAATTAGCGGTTGTCCCTATCGAAGAGTTTGTCCACGCGTGAAGGAGCATGGAAAGGGACTGACCTTCTGTCAGTGGCACACGGGAACCCTCGATCGGCAGGCGCGGTGGATGGAGCCACGGGGGCGAGTTGAACAAGGAAAGCGTCTCGGTTCGTTGCGAGAGAGAAACTGCGGTGGATTTGCGAACATCCCGGCCTCATAGAACGTGAGCAAGTCGCTGGAAAAGCTAGACCCTTGAATGCCTGCCTTGTTCAGGATTTTGGACAGTTCTTCATAGTACCATCCGTGACCCTTGATCGACGGCAAAGCACCCGGTATCGATTTCGTCGATAAGAATGCACGTTTGGCTGCGATTTATATGAAGAATCTCATTCAGGAGACGAAGCGCTCACGAGCGGCGACAGTCGGGCAGTGATGCGTGGAGCACCGACTAATACCGTCCTCTAGGAACTGTCGGTCCGGCTGCATCCGCGTTGGTAAGGGCAGTACCTGCCAGGGCACGCCACCCGGACGCGGGATGCCGGATGCGCCTTGCAAATTATTAGCGGCGGAATAACCAAGACAGGTATATACTCTTCGGGATTCCGTAAGCGCCACGAACCTGTAACGCAAGCGCGTCGTTGGGCCGACGCGATGGACCCGCCGTTCCTTAAATTCGCGATGCCAGGGGCCTGGCTTCGCCTCAATATCTCGGAATGGCTAAACCGAACGAGAAATAGCGGTGTTTCACTACCGTTCGCGTGAAAACGGTTGCGCCGGGGTGTGCCTGCGCGCGAGTGAGAAAACCCTCATCGTAAGCCGCAACATTTGTTGACTTTGCGGGTTTGTAGGAAGAGCATCCAACTAAAGTCAGACAAGACTTACATTTAAGTAGTAACGCTCAGGCTACAAATCAAAATATACACTTGCTTATGATATACATTTGCCGTAAATACAATGAAGCTTGTAGCGAGGCGCGGTAAAAAACTTTAGAAAACGAGCGAGTGGACCAACAGCCTGTGATCAAAAGCGGAACTAAAGTCCTCGTCAGCTGCAGCAATCGCATCCTTACGGAAGCGATTGCTCGGATTTTATCGAAGAAATCCGAGTTTGATGTCACCTCTGCCAAGGTTTCAGCACCTGAAGACTTCAGTGAGATCGCAGCGAACGATACAGACGTTCTCGTGCTCGATTCACTCGAGATGTTCTTGTCGCCTGCAACGAACGAAAACGGCGCGGCATTCAGCAGAAAGCCGAGCTGCGTCTTAGTGGCGATGGAAGACAATCACATTCATTTCTTAAAAGCCATTCAGAACGGCGTTCGCGGATACGTGTTGCGCGACGCTTCGGCGATGGAGGTTATTTGCGCGATTCGCTCCGTGTCACAAGGTCAAGCGGCATGTCCGCCATCTTATACGCGAGTGCTGTTCGACTATGTTGCTGCGGCCTCGGTGAAGACTCCGAGCCAAGCAGTTGCAGTGAATTGGGAATTAACCCGGCGTGAGCAACAGCTCATCCCGCTAATCAGCCGGGGGCTCACCAACAAGGAGATTGCCAACGCCCTTAATCTTTCCGAGCAGACCGTTAAGAACCACATTCATCGGATGATGCGAAAGATGCAGTCTGCCAACAGATTAGACGTTTGTAATGCGTGGCAGCGCCAGTGCGCTTCGTCGAGTACTAATGGATTTGGGTACTCTGACGCGCAAGAACCCGCTTAAGTACCTCAAAAGTACCCAGTACTTCCCCATACAGACCAATGTGCCGTACCGGCTCCGTGCGCAACGCACCTAGGGACAGAATTGAGCCTGTGCTCGCTGCGCTGAAGCCACGATACTTGCACACTGCGGGGAGGATCAAATGAACTCCATTCGGGTTCTGGTTGCAAACCGCCCGCGGCTGATGCGCGAGCTCGTAATTGCCACCATTTCAGACCAGCCCGACATTCAAGTGGTTGGTGAAATAGACGACGAAGCACGTATAGAACGGGCGGTCGACGAAACTTCCCCCGATTTTCTCATCGTGACGTTGGATGGCCATGATCGCCTTCCAGATTTCTGTCAAGCCATCTTACGGAAGCATTCGCACCTCAAGGTGATCGCGATTGCGCCGGATCGGAATTTGACTGTTTTTTATTGGGCATTTCTGCAAGTGAAGTCGAACCGAATCGAAGCCTCGGAGGCCGGAGTGCTGAACGCATTGCGCGGCGGGCTTCAGAGTTCCAGTACAGTGCAATGAACATCGCAGAAAGGAGCGGCCCGGTGAACGCAAGTTGGATTAGAAGTGTGCGCTGGCAAACGATTGTAGCGCTGGCGATCACCTTGGCGTTTTGCGCGACCGCCGCGAACCCACAGGCTGCAACGCCGGCGCAACAGGGTCGATCGGAGCTTGCACAGCAAAACTCGAGTTTGGTGGCAGCATCTGCCGCGCAAATCAAAACCGTTCTCGTGCAGGATGCCGGGTTGATGGTAGCAGTGAAACAGTTGGTCGCCGACGACGCTACGGCCGCGGGACAGATTGTCGATGAGTCGGATCTAAGCGAAGAAGCGATTTTTGATCGGCTGGAGAGTGATGCGGGCTTCCGGTCGAGCGTCACGCGATTGGTCCAGCAATATGGATATCTACTGCCGAAGGTAAATCCCGAATCGCTGCTCGGAAAGCAGCAGGAATTAGTAATGCAGGAGCGCGCGAAGTGGATCGCGCAACAAGAAGAAGAGGAGAGAACCCAACAGCGGCAGCAGCAGCTGGCTAGCTCGCAAACTTCCTCATCATGTGCTCAACAATCGGCGGCGAATTGCCGGCAACAACTTCCGCAAGCACAACTGGGGAATACGCCTGTCGGATCGCGCAACATGCAGCCCGTTTCCAACCCTGGCGCTCCCATGCCCTCCGTGACGCCTCAGCAGCCGAACACGACTGCTCCCGGGACTCCGAACAGCAGGCTACAACAGACTTTGCTCACGCAGATGGATGGGCAGACAGATCCGGGACTGGCGATGTTGGGACTCTCTTTGCCCACTACATCGCCGCAATTGACGGGGCTGAGCCTGACGCCACAGATTGACGGCGCACCGGGCGCTGACGGCGTAGACGGGAACGGCTCATTACCGACAAAGTACAGCGGCGCCAGTTCGCTGAACCTATTTTCCAATGGCGGAGCCGAGGAGCAAGGCAATCCTTCGCCGGAATTAGACACCATTGCTCCGGCGCATCCCTATGGTTCTCCGGTTGTTCCGAATCAGGTGTCTGAACAGCGGTCTTCGCAGATCGTTTCTCAGCAGCAATCGCCGCAGTTGGTTCGAGCGAACAATCCTTATCGCGATATTCCGTCGCTCTATGACATGTACCTTCAGGCTACGCCTCAGCCGGTTGGGTTGAAGCGATTCGGCAGCGAGGTCTTTGAGAACGGGACGCGCGATCCACAATTGATTCCGATGGATATGCCTGCCGGCCCCGACTATGTCGTCGGTCCGGGAGATGGGTTGTCAATCGACCTGTGGGGCGGAGTCTCGCAGCGCTTGGCTCGGACAGTTGATCGCGAAGGACGTGTAAGTTTGCCCGAAGTCGGTCCGCTCCTCGTAAGTGGGAAGAGCCTGGCTGACGTGCAGGAAGAGTTGCAAACAGCATTGCGGACGCAGTTCAAGGATGAATCTGCCGATGTTTCTCTCTCCCGGCTGAGGACGATTCGTATTTACGAAGTCGGTGACGTCGCGGTTCCAGGCGCGTATGACATTAGTTCTCTTTCAACTCCTCTCAACGCTCTATTTGCCGCTGGCGGTCCCACACCGCAAGGTTCGTTGCGCCTCGTGAAG
>DATNAF010000187.1:0-8350 GCA_035572845.1 Terriglobales bacterium | reverse complement strand
GAGCCGATCTCTCTCGAAACGCCGATCGGCGAAGAAGAAGATTCGCACCTTGGCGACTTCATCGAAGACCGCGCCGTTGTTTCTCCTGCGGAAGCAGTCATCAACGTCAACCTGAAGGACCAGACTTCGCACGTGCTTCGCACCCTGACGCCGCGCGAAGAAAAGGTCATCAAGATGCGCTTCGGCCTCGAAGACGGCAGCGAGCACACTTTAGAAGAAGTGGGTCAGTCATTTGCTGTCACCCGCGAACGCATCCGCCAAATCGAAGCCAAGGCGCTGCGCAAGCTGCGGCACCCGAGCAGGTCGCGGAAGCTGCGGGCGTTTTTGGATGGTGTCAGAGACTAGCGCTGTCCATGTGGGGCGGACACTCTTGTCCGCCAACTCATAGCTAACATTCAGTCGTTCTGGACAGCCGTGGAGTTGACCAGCCTTCAGCATCCAGACTGAACCCGTCGCCTTACTGCTGCGCCCCCGCCGCTGACGCGGTTGCGTTCCCAATCGCGTCGCCAGACAGCACCAGTTCCACGCGACGGTTCTGCTGGCGGCCTTCTGCGGTTTCATTGCTTGCAATAGGCTGGGTTTTGCCGAAGCCGCGCGCGTCAACCGAGTTGGCCGCGATCCCCTGCTGCACCAGATAATCACGGACAGCTTCCGCACGGTGCTCAGAGAGGCTCTGGTTGTATTCGTCCGTGCCGACGCTGTCAGTGTGGCCTTCCACTTGAAGATGCAAGGTGGGATACGCCAGCACGATTCCAGAAACCTTCGCCAGACGCTCGCGCGCTCCGGGCAACAGCTCGAAGCTGCCGCTCTTAAACAGCACGTCGGACATATTTGCGATCAGGCCGCGCGCGGAATCACGCGTGGATAGGATCGAGTTGAGTTGGGCCAGCAATCTTGCGCGCAATTCCTGCTTTTCTTTTTCTGCCTGCTGGCGCTGTGCCTCAGCTTGCTGTTGCAGCTGTTCGGCTTTTTGCCGCAACTGCTCTGACTCTGCCGCGGCCTTTTGCGCTGCCGCTGTCTGCTCCGCCAACGCCTGCTGCTGGGCTACAGCTTCCGCTTTGGCCTGCTCGGCTTCGGCTTTTTGCTGCGCCGCTTCTGCTGCGGCGGCTTCAGCTTCTGCCTTCATACGCTGGGCTTCGGCGGTGGCGGCTTCGGCTTGCTTCTGTGCCTGCTCGGCTTGTTCGCGGCGCTGCGCTTCAGACTGTGCATCAGCGCGCGCTTTGGCTTCGCGATCTTCTGCCGCCTTCTTTTCGGCGGCGATCCGGGCATTGGCTTCGTCTTCCGCCTTCTGCTTCACGGCCATGATGCGCGCTTCTTCGGCGGTCTGCGAGGTCTCACGTGCGGCTGAATCAACCGCCGTTTTACCTTGCTTGCTTCGATAGGTCTGCTCCGCCTGGCTTAACTGCTGGTCAGCCTTGGCCAGGATTGACGTCGCATACTTATCGCCTGCAGCAATGTGCGCGATGCGGACCGCATTGCGCGCTTCAAACAGTTCCATCGGAGTGCTGCGGTCGATTCCGAAAATCGCGTTCTGAATATGTTCATTGGTCGAGGAATACGTGCCTTTGCCGACCAGCTCAAACTTCGCTCCGATCACTTCACCTTCAGGAACTGCGCCTTCCATGATGACCATGTTGCCCGGCTGCGTTACCGCGAAATACGGCTCGGCGGTGACGATCAAGCCAAAAGTCTGCATATCGGTCGAGGTCTTCAGCTCGGCGGTGCCCTTCTTGACCACCAGCTCGCCAAGATTGTCGGCGCGGCCTTCGGGCGACACCGCCCACAGAACATAAGTCAGATATTCCAGCCCGAACTTGGTGGCTTCTTCCACGCCCTGGATCTTTGCTTCGATATTGATCGTGGTTTTCTTAGCTTCAATCTTCGCTTCACCCGTGGCGCCAGTCATCAGGTCAGTCGTCTGTAACGGCAGCTTCGTATTGGCGCCAGGGCGATAATGCATGGCCTTCGTTGTGTGCGACACGGCATTGGCAACCGGGGCCGAAGCGGCGGCAGAAATGGGAGTGCCCGGTTGACTCTGGGCAGCGAGTATCGACACGCCTGCTAAGAGCACTGCAAACACGTAGAGTTTTTTCACAATGTCCTCGATCCGAGGGAGGTTAAGGATTTTCTTATCTCAATGATGCAGTCAAACTATTGAGAAGAAAAGGACAAAAAGGTTTACTACTTTAGTCATCAGGTGAAGGTCACTTGGCAGTGGCAGCTTTGGTCTGAATCCGTTCAAATACCGCCTCCGCCCGCCGCAGGGCTTCGTTCACATTAGCGCAGATGTTTTCCCGGCCAACCACTTCTTCGAATTCGGCCTGCTGCATCAGCTGTGCCGGCTGCTCTCGTGCGCCGCAGAGAATCAGGGTTCGACCGGAAGCGTGCAGTTGCCGGGCAATCTCTTCCAGCGCATACACGCCGGTGGCATCAATGGCAGTCATATTTCGCAGACGGATAATCACCACCGGGGGCAGTTCGTGAATGTTTTCGGTGATTGCTGAAACCTTGTCAGTAGCGCCAAACAGGAATGGCCCATGAATTCGAAAGATGGTGGCGTAGTAAGGAATGTCTTTGTCCTGCAGGATGTGCATGCGGCCGTCTTCGATGTACTCGTCTGTTACCTGAGAGACGGTGGTGGTATTCGAGACGCGAGTGATAAACAGCAGCGCAGCCAGAATCATCCCGGCCTCGACGGCCACGGTGAGGTCGGCAAAAACTGTGAGCCCAAAAGTTACGACCCACACGCTGATGTCGGTCTTCGTGAGCTTGAGCAGTTGCGGAATTTCGCGCCACTCGCCCATGTTGTAAGCCACGATCATCAGGATCCCGGCCAATGCCGCCATGGGAATGTAGCTGGCCAGCGGTGCCGCGAACATCAGCACACACAGAAGCGTCAACGCATGAATCATCCCTGCGACAGGAGATTGCGCGCCAGCGCGAATGTTTGTAGCAGTGCGGGCAATTGCGCCCGTGGCAGGCAGACCGCCGAACATTGGTGAAAAGATGTTAGCCACGCCTTGGCCAATCAGTTCGACATTAGGATTGTGCCGGTCGTTGCTCATGCGATCGGAAACGACGGCGGACATCAAAGACTCAATCGCGCCCAGCATCGCCACCGTAAATGCCGGTCCAAGTAGACCTTGGACTAACGACGCATGCCAGCGCGGAATCACCAGATGCGGCAGCCCGCTGGGAATTCCGCCAAAGCGCGTGCCGATCGTCTCAACCGGTAGCTTCAGAAAATATGCGGCCAGGGTCGCGCCCAGCATTGCTAGGATCGGCCCGGGAATGCGGGTGAAAAACGTTCGGCAAGCCAGCATCACTGCAACCGTGCATACCGCCAGCAAAGTCGCCCGCCATGACCAGGTAGGAAATGCGGCGGCGAGCACTTTCATTCGCAGCCAGAAGTCGCCGGGAATTTTTGCGGCGCGCAGTCCGAAAAAGTCTTTGATCTGAGTGCTCGCGATGAGCACGGCAATACCGTTGGTGAAGCCGATCACCACCGGTCGCGGGATGAATTTCACCGCCGATCCCATCCCAGTCGCGCCCAGTACAACCAGCAGCACGCCCGCCATCATGGTGCACATAAACAGGCCGTCAACTCCGTGCACCGCGATGATTCCAGCTACGACGACCACGAAAGCGCCGGTTGGCCCGCCGATCTGCGTCTTAGATCCGCCCAGCAGTGAAATCAGAAAGCCGGTGACCACGGCGCAGTAAATTCCGGCTTGCGGAGTCAGCCCCGAGGCAATCGCGAACGCCATTGCCAGCGGCAGGGCGACAAGGCCAACGGTAATTCCGGCAATTACATCACGGCTGAATTTATTAAGGTTGTAATCGCGAAGGCAGAGAACTGATTTTGGCAACCAGCGGTCATCGATAGGAAAAGCAAAATCCAGAGACATACGCCCTGGCTGATTATGACACCTTCTGCTGGATTCGTTAGTGGCACTAAAGGCGCAACACTTCGCGCAAACAAAGAAGAAGGAAAAATGCAGAAGTCAGAAGAAAAATGCAGAAGTCAGAAGTAAGAATGCAGAAGTAAACCCCGCAATGCAAAATGCAGAGGCAGATGTTACTTCTGAATTCTTACTTCTGAATTCTCACTTCTTACTTCTGCATTCGCCTTACTTAGTTTCCTGTTCTTTGGCCAGCCGGACCTTGGCAGTTTCCAGCTTTTTCTGTACTCGCGCCTGCTCTTCCTGATCGACCTCGGGGGCCACGGTTTTCTTCCACTCTTCGATAGCCCGCTCCCAATGCGTGGCGGCTAATTTCAGACGCCCGGTTTTTTGGTAGAGATCGCCCAAGTGCTCCTGCACCGTGGGATCAGCGCCCATATGCTGCGAAGCTTTAGTCAGATTATTTTCCGCGAGATCATACTTGCCCAGCTTGAAATAAGCCCAGCCTAGAGAATCCAAATACGCGCCATTGCCTGGCTCCTGACCGACAGCTTTCTTGATCATGGCCAGCGCGTCATCGAGCTTCATGTTGTGGTCGGCGAGCATATAGCCAAGATAATTCAGCACCGCCGCATTGTCCGGACTCTGGCTCAGTATTTTGCGGAAAGTGGCTTCCGCCTCATCGTATTTCTTCTGTCGCTCGAGATTAGCAGCGCGGAGAAATTCGATGTTCTGTTTGTCTTCCGGCTTGGTTGCCAATTGCGCGGCTTTATCGAGCGCGGCTTCCGCATCCGGCCAGCGTTTCAGCCGGCTGTTCATATTGGCCAGCGCAACGTAGACCTCACGGTCGTCAGGGGTGCCTTTCAGCAACGCCTTCACCTGGTTCAAGCCTTCTTCGGGCTTGCCCATGTCGGCGATCTGACCGGCATAAACCATCTTCAGACGCCGGCTGTTAGGCAATTTTTGGGTAGCTTCGCGAGCAACATCAGTGGCCTTCTGCCAGTCTTTGTTCTCGCGATAGGTATCGATCATTGCGCCGTAACCGCGCTCGGCGTTGTCGTCCCCGAGCACCAGCATTTTCTGGAAGGTTTCAATCGCAGCCGGCAAATTGTTGTCGTCCGCATACGCTGAACCGAGCCGCTCGAGGAAAATGCCGCGATTATCCTGCTCTTCCGGCGAATACTTGCCGTCGGCTTTCTCGGTTTTCTTCAACAGGTCCTGCATCGTCTGAATGGCGTCTTCGTAACGGCCCTGCACCTGGTAAATGGTCGCGAGGTCGAAAGAAACCTGCTCCGAGTCCTGCACCATCGACTGCGCTTTTTTCAGGTTCTCGAGCGCCAGATCAAGATTGCCCTGCCGGCGGTAAATCTCCCCCATGCTGATGTAAGTGCGCGCGTCTTCCGGGTTCGCATCGGCAATAATCTTGTATTGTTGCAACGCTTTGTCGGTCTGTCCGTCTTTCTCCAGGCTACCCGCCAGGCCACGAATTGCGTCGAGATTGTCGCGGTCGAGCTCAATCGCGTGCCGATAGGCCTCAATCGCCTTCTTGTAATCTTTTTGCTGATCGTAGGTATCGCCAAGCGCAGAATAAAGTTTCGCCGAACGGCTGGACTCAGGGACCAAACTCAGCGTCTCTGCCGCCTTCGCCGTATTGCCCTCTTCGTTGTAGAGCATGGCCAGCGAAGTCACGGCCTCTTCGGAGTCAGGCGCCAGCTTCACCGCAGTCTTCTCTTCTTCTTCAGCTTTTTTGAGCTGGTTGTCGGCGTGATACAGCCGTCCCAGCATGATGTGATCATCCACGCTCGAAGGATCGAGCTTCACGATCTCTTCATACTGCTGGATGGCCAGCTTGAGCACGCTGTCAGAGCCGCTGCCGCCCTGCATGTCACCCAGCGAGCGCAGATAAATATGACCGAGCAGCCGGTGGGCTTCGAGATTGTTAGGATCGCGCTGCAGAATCTCCTGCGCCTCAGAAACCGCGTCGCGAATTCGGCCGGTCCGCGCATAAAGCTCCGCCAGCCCCGATGTCAAATACTGCGACGTCGGATCGGCCTCAATCGCCAGCCGATATTCCTGAATGGCTTTGGTCATCAGGTCGCTGCGCCCATAAACCGCCATCTCCTCTTCATACATGTGCGCCATGGTGAAGTGGTAATAAGCAGCGGCCTTGTCGGTCTTATGCGGCGTCGAGTCGCCGGCATTATCCGTGGCGGCTTTTTGCGATTGAGAATTTTCCGGCTCGGAATTAGCGGGCTTCTGGTTAGCCGGTTTCGGTGAGGCTTGCTGGCCGAACGCAAGGCACGCGCTCAGCAAAATGGGGATATAGAGACTTTTCATGAAATACCTGTTTACTCCCAAAGCCAAAGCGATTGGATGCTGAACCGCTGCAGACGGGTGCTTCCGGTATTTTACCCCAGCCTGGGCGGAGAGAGATTAGCCGGAAGAACGGGAGTAATACTCGTCACCATCGAATGTGAGTACCCCCCGCTTACAATCGAAGGAAACTGTCATCCTGAGCGAAGTCGAAGGATCCCATGCCAGTTTGCGCTGGCACGAGCTTCTCTGGCAATTCAACCATACGGCAACATGAGAATACCTTGACGCGTCCGTTCCACTCCAAACGTCAGCGGGGTCCTTCGACTTCGCTCAGGATGACAGGTTGGGTGATGATGAAACTAGAGACACTTGCAAGTGCTCATTCTGATCAGATCCACGCGTGACTTTGGCTCCGCGCTTAGCGCCTTCTTGCAGATCTGCGACATTACCGCCGAAGTAATGATGTCCTTCGCAGAGACTCAGCGAAGACCACGAAAGAAAGCAGTCAGGTCCTCTGCTAGCGCCGCGGGTTGTTCAGCCGGCGCGAAGTGTCCGCCGCGCGGAAAGACGGTCCATCGCTGAATGTTGTACACACGCTCAATGTATGAGCGTGGAGGCTCACCCTCTGAGACAGTTTGATGACCGAAGACGCCAAATGCCGTGGGCGTAGCTACGAAGGCGCGTTCTACCGGGTGCCAGCGATTGTCCCAATAGTCCCGCATTGACGATGTAATCGTCTGTGTCACCCAGTACAGGGTGAGCGTGGTGCATAGAAAATCATCTGACGGCGTCTCATCGCTCCAGGAGTGCCACTTCTCGCCGATGTACGCGGCCAGTCCCGCAGGAGAATCATTCAGTCCATAGCCCACGGTTTGCGGCTTGGTGGACTGGATTGCGCTGTAGCCTCGCTCGGTAAGATCCCAAGTTCGGTTCACCGCAAGATAGGCACGCTCGGCCTCAGACAGCTCCGCGTCGTCAACGATAGGCGTAAGGTCTGACTCCAGCGAGGTGAGATAAATTCCAATTACCGACTCAGGATGGTCGAGCGCGAGGATCGTGGTCACTCCGGAGCCAAAGTCGTAGCCACTCGCCGCATACCGAGAATATCCAAGCTCGGACATCAATCGATGCCAGCGGTCAGAGACATATCGGTAATTGACGCCGACCTGCGCCGGGCGTGGCGAGAATCCATAACCGGGCAACGAGGGGACGACGACATCGAAATCCTCGAGCATCGGCAGCATGTCCAGATAATCAAGGAAACTGCCGGGCCATCCGTGGGTGAGGATGAGCGGCACACCGCGCCCGGATGCCGCACGTTTATATACGAAGTGAATGCCTTCCCAAACGAAATGATCGAGAGCATTAAGCCTCTGCTCCCAGGCGCGCCAGTAAAACTCATCCACCCAATAGGAGACGAGATGCTGCAACCATTCCAGCTCGGTGCCCTGTTTCCAGCCTATGCCGGGTACCTGGTCAGGCCACCTTGTACGCCGCAGCCGCTCCCGCAAATCGTCGAGCACGTCATCAGTGACATGAATCCGAAACCGTTCCACCAACGCTCCTTATTAAGCGGGGGTACTCATTGAAGCCCGATTTTAGCTTGAGTGTGACAGTGGGAAGGGGCAACCTAATCGGAATTCACTCTGAAATGCTGGGGCCCCCAAATTAGTGATAAGCGTGGGCAAAACTTGGGCCGGACATTTTCGTCCGACCCGTTCTGTTTGGATCGAATGGATACCAGACATCTACGATGCCTCGTTCCACCGGTCATTTCTTCGCGACGTCACTTTCCGGCGCGTTGCTGCCGATCGCCAGGGCGTAGCTCTTCCCGCGAAATACTACTTCAGTGAGAGCTTTCGTGTTGTCCTCCGCAGGTCTCGTGGAGGTCATGTTCTGCGATGCCGGAGTCTTCAGCTGTACCAGGCTCGCAGCCGTGGTTGCGACCACTCTCTTTCCCTTGAGAATCTGCACTTGCACGTTGTTGCCGGTGCCCTCCCATTGCAAGGCATAGTCTCCCGGTGAAAGCTGGACTCCATTTACCTGCGTCGGATCAAACAATTTCATGCTGCCTTTCTCTGCCGCTAGCGCAGTAGTGGCAAACAGCATTGCTATTCCTGCCAGCACGCCTG
>DATNAF010000186.1:0-15730 GCA_035572845.1 Terriglobales bacterium | reverse complement strand
GGAATCCGGCAGGCCGCCGAACGGTTGCGCCGCGAGTAGGCCAGGTTTACCGGGGCTTCGAATCCGGGAACCAGGCGCTTGTAAGAGTTAGTGGTCGGGGCAATGATCGCCGCCAGCGCTGGCCCATGCTTAATCAGTCCGCCGATGTACCACAAGGCCATTTGCGAAAGTCCGGCATAGCCATCGCCGGCAAATAGCGGCTTGCCAGCTTTCCACAACGACTGATGAGTGTGCATGCCGCTGCCATTGTCCTGGAAGATGGGCTTCGGCATAAAGGTAACAGTCTTGCCGTACTGGTTGGCGACGTTCTTGACCACGTATTTGTAAAACAGCATGTGGTCGGCGGAATTGACCAGCGAATCGTATTTCAGATCGATCTCCGTCTGGCCGCCCGTTGCAACTTCGTGGTGATGACACTCGACCTCGAGGCCGCATTTTTCCATGGTCATGACCATTTCACTGCGCAGGTCCTGATAGTGGTCCATGGGCGGAACCGGGAAATAACCTTCCTTGTAGCGCGGGCGATATCCGAGATTGTTGGCTTCGCGACCGGAGTTCCAACGTCCTTCTTCCGCGTCGATGAAATAGAAACCGTGCTGCTCGCGCTGATCAAAGCGAATGTTGTCGAAGATGAAGAATTCGGCTTCAGCGCCAAAGTACGCGGTGTCAGCCATACCGGTTGATGCCAGATAAAGCTCGGCCTTTTTCGCAATGTAGCGCGGGTCGCGATCGTAACGCTGCTTCGTAACCGGATCGATTACGTCGCAGATCATGACCAGCGTTGGAAGCTCAGTGAACGGGTCCATCATGTGGGTGCTGGCATCGGGAATCAAAAGCATGTCGCTTTCGTTGATTGCCGCCCAGCCGCGAATCGACGAGCCGTCCATGCCGAAACCTTCTTCGAAGGAATCAGCACTCAACTGGTTGATGGGATAAGAAACGTGCTGCCACAAGCCTGGCAGATCCGTGAAGCGCAGATCGAGCAACTTGGCTCCGTTTTTCTTCGCAAACTCCAGGACAGTTTTTGCATCTGCCATGACTAAAAGCTCCTTTAAGAAGTCGGACGACACCCGGACGACTGACTAAGACACACTGCTCTACCTACGCGCCCGGTAGAAGTGTTTGTCGGAATCTGGAGAATTGTACACCTGCTACAATCGTTCAACGTTGCGGGTTATGCACAGTCTAGATGTGCCACAACACACCAGGAAATTGATTGTTTTTATGGGCAGGATAACCGGAGGTTATCTGGCACTTAGCACTTAGCACTTAGCACTTAGCACTTAGCACTTAGCACTTAGCAGTCAGCACTCAGCACTTAATCTGGTGCGCAGCGTTTTCCTGTTCCCCACTTCTGATCTGGACGGCTAAATGCTAAAGGCTAACTGCTAAAAGCTTCTTTATGGATTTCGACCAGTTAGAAACGTTCATCGAGGTCGCCCGCCTGTGCAGCTTTTCGCGAGCGGCGGAGAAGCGTTTCCGCACCCAGCCGGCAATTTCCTCACAGATACGCTCCCTAGAAGAAGAAGTAGGCGCCAGGCTTCTCGACCGCTCTGGTGGAAAAGTCTCTTTGACGGCGTCCGGTAAATTGTTTTTGAAGTTCGCCGAAGATTCAATCGACGCCCGCAAGTCTGCAGTAACGGCTATTGCTGAAACCGAGCGAGTGCCGCGTGGCGAAATCGTGGTCGGAGCCAATGAAGGCACATGCCTGCACGTCCTGCCCGAGGTCTTCGCCCACTTCAAGAAGCAATATCCGGACGTTTCCATCAGCATCAACCGCTCGGATTACTCCAAGGTTCTGGAATCGGTTACCGACAATTCTGTGGACTTCGGCGTGGTGTCATTGCCGATCACAGATACAAGATTGACTGCGGTGCCGATTCACAAAGATGAACTGGTAGTCATTGCGCCGCCGAAACATCCCTTGGCAAAGCTGAAATCAGCGACTGCGGTGGATATCGCGCAGTATCCACTGGTGGTGCCGAAAGTCGGCCATACTCGGGACGCATTGGACGATCTTTTCCATCGCCAGAAATTAAAACCGCGTTACGCCATGGAACTGGATTCGAGCGAATTGCTCAAGCGTTTCGTGGCCGCCGACGTCGGAGTAGGATTTATTTCGCGATCAAATGTGCAGGAGGATGTGAAGGCCCACGTACTGGTTGCGATTGAGTTCGCTGATGCACACATTCGCCGGGACCTGGCCCTGGTGTTCCGCAAAGACAAGGCTCTCAGTCGGGCTGCGCTGGCGTTTATTGATATCGCAGTGAAGATTAAGACTGCTGAGACTGCAGCTTCCGGCAAAAGGTAGGGTCACTGGTAAGGACAGCCGAGAGCTTGCCCTGAGCTTGTCGAAGGGGCGGCCGTCCCCACGTGAACCTTCAGCAGCCGACGCCATCCCTAGAAAACGACGATCTAAATCGTTCCGCTACCTTTGCTGCCGCCGGATTCCTTTTTGTACGCTTCTGACAACGTCCCCTTACTCTTCGCAATCGGTAACAAGGTCGGATAGAACTGCACGAATGTCGTATCCACGGCTGCGTGCGCTGCGTGACAGCTATAGCAACTCGCCTCTAACGGGACCATCTTCGCGGTCTTTGCGTCATCGAAACCGAAGAAGGCCCATTTTCCCGGGAAACGCTTTTCGTCTTTCACGTGTACTTCAAGCCCCATGCGGTCCGTGCCCTGGTAGTTTCCCTTCTGGTTGATTGAGCCCTTCCCTTCTGCCCCGCGAACTTCGAGGACGAGCATAGTTTTGTCAGGCCAGGTGCCGGTCTCGAGAAACGCTTTATAGGATTCGGGATTCACAAAAACATTGTCAAACATGTGATGATCAGCCCCTTGCGCCCCGGGGCTGTAGCTCATGTCAAACCCAGATGTCAGATAAATCCACTCGCGGTAATTCTCGGGGACTTTGAGCTGACCATCTCCTGTATACTCCGGCCCGACGCCAGACGAGGACTGACTGCCCGCAATCGCAGTTAGAAGAAGCATTACCACAACCAATGCCTTGATATTTGTGAGCATGCGGGCAGTATTGCACTGCTTACGTTGGGGCGCTACTCCGTTTACTGCACGGTTAAGGCGATTGGCTGCATTGTTGGATTTTCTTAAGGCAAAGTGGAATACATTTTCGACATGGACGGTAACGCCACTACCGGCACGTCATCCTCACGCTGGCTATGGATTGCGGCAATATGGTTTGGCGTTGGACTTTTCGACGCGACTCAAACAGTTTTCACCATGCGCGCCGCGGGCATGCATCACGCATGGATCCGGCTGTTCTTCACATTGCTTTTTGCATGGGTGCCGCTTGCCGTAGCCACGCCGGTAATCCTGAATCTCGCGCACAAATTTCCTCCCGTGCGAGCATGGGCATTCACAGCATGGTTGGTGCATGTGAGTGCCTGCTGCGTACTTTGCCTGATTTCGAGCGCATGGACTGCAGGGTTCGAGACCATCCTGAATCCGTGGGCTGATCCGTCCGGCCCTGGACCATATGGGGATCGGTTGTGGTTCAGATTTTTCAGCGGACTGATTTCTTATTTGATCTTGTACGTCGCGATCGTCGGAATCGGCTATGCACTGGACTCGCGAGATCGATTGGCCCGGCAGCAGACTGAGACCGCGCGCTTGAGTGAACAACTCTCGCGCGCGCAACTGGATTCCCTGCGGCGCCAGATCGAGCCTCATTTTTTATTCAACAGCCTGAATGCGGTCGCTGGCTTGGTGCGCGAGGGCAGGAATGAATCCGCCGTAAATACAATTGCCGAGTTGAGCGATTTTCTGCGGCGGGTGCTTGAGGATTCAAACCGGCAAGAGGTCAGCCTAAGTGAAGAAATTGAATATCTGCAGAAGTATTTAGAAATTCAGAAACTGCGATTTGCCGAGCGCCTCGCGGTCAAGGTTCAGGTTCCGGGTGAACTTCTAAATTCTCAAGTTCCCAGCCTGATTCTTCAACCTATGGTGGAAAATGCGATTAAGCATGGGATTGCAAAGCGAGCGCAAGGCGGCGAGATCCGGGTAATCGCGGCGCGTTCGAACGGCATGCTCAAGCTTACGGTGTATAACGACGGCCCCGGCTTGATGGAAAATCGTGGAAATGGGCGTTCGGGCATCGGTATCTCAAACACCCGCACGCGCCTGCAAAGTTTGTACGGTGAGTCATTCGAGCTGAGCCTTCGCAACCATGGCGAGCATGGCGTAGAGGCCGCCGTTTCCGTGCCCTTCCGGGAGAAATGAATTGCCTTCATCTCGTTCCTCTGAGGATCGCTCCGCGAAAATTCGCGCGATGGTGGTCGATGACGAACCGTTGGCGCGCAGCAACCTCAAGGTGCTTCTACACAAGGACTCCGAGATCGAGCTCGTCGGAGAGTGCGGTTCGGGAGCGGAAGCACTGGTGGCAATCCGCGAAAAAACTCCTGACCTGCTTTTCCTTGATGTGCAAATGCCGGAATGCGACGGATTCGATGTCCTGGAAATGCTGGGCGGCAATTTGCCGCGCGCTGTAGTTTTCGTGACAGCTTACGATCAATTTGCTTTGCGAGCGTTTGAGGCAGGCGCGCTTGATTATTTATTGAAGCCCTTCGATGATGCTCGCTTTGATCGTGCACTCGATCGCGCTAAAGAAAAGCTCGCTCATCGCATGCCTCCGGCGAGGCCGCTGGATCGCCTTGTGATCAAAGAAACCGGTCAAGTAACATTCGTGAAAGTCTCTGAGATTGACTGGATTGAAGCAGCGGACTATTACACCTGCCTGCATGTTGGAACCAAGACCCACCTGCTACGAAGAAGCATGTCGGAACTCGAACAAGAGTTGGACCCCGCCGTGTTTTGCCGAATTCACCGATCCAGCATCGTCAATATCGCACGGGTTCATGCCTTATAGCTCAATTCCGAGGGCGAATACGAAGTAGTGTTAAACCACGGAATCAGCCTTCGGTTGAGCCGGCGATATCGCAAGCAGGCGCAGTTACGATTGGGCGTTAGCGATGTGGTATAAGGCGGGCTGCTTTTGCATAATCGTTGGCACTTGAGGGCAACAATCAGAGCACGCTGTTGTACAATTCGCCCGTGAGTTTTTGGTACCGTTCCCTTCTTCCTGTTCTCCTATGGTCGGCCGTCGCAGTGGCACAGACCGGAGGAAAAACTCCAATTAGCTACAAACTGCTCTCCATTCATGTGAAGGGGCTGCAGCACTTCACGGAAAGCCAGGTTGTGTCCGCCTCAGGGCTACGGCTTGGCCAATTCGCCGGCGAAGAAGAGTTTAAGCAGGCGGCGCAAAAACTCGGCGAGACCGGTTTATTTACGCAGCTGAATTACAGCTACAAGTACTCCACCCAGGGATGCGATCTGGAATTGCAGGTGGCGGAGAACGACCATCTGGTCCCGATCATCTTCGATAACTTCGTGTGGTTTTCGGACGACGAACTGCTGCGCATGCTGCACGATCGCGTCCCGCTCTTCGATGGTCGGGTGCCTGGAGGCGGCCATCTGACCGACCAGATCGCAGACGCCCTGGGAACAATTTTGGCAGAACGCAAAATCGGCGGGCGGGTCGAGTACATGGCTTCGGGGCCGCTCAATGGATCAATCGAGTCCTATGACTACAAGCTGAGTATGCACGCCATCGTAATTCGCAACATGGATTTTCCCGGTGCTACAGATCCAGAGGCTCCCGTGTTAGAGGCAGCGGCAAAACCGCTTTCCGGCCAGGATTATCTACGGACAAGAATGCGGCTGCAGGAAAAGTTCAATTTTCTGCCGGTCTACCAATCTCGCGGCTACCTGAAAGCGCAGTTCGCTGAATCCCAGCCCAAAGTAATAGAAAATGGAGAGCAGACGTTGGTGGATGTCAGCTTTCCGGTGACTCCCGGAGTGAAATACAAGCTTACCGAAATCAAATTTTCCGGCAACAACGTCTTCCCTGCTGAAAAATTGCGAGAGCTGATTCCATTGAAAAACGGCGAGCCGGCCAATTCGGTTGAACTGACGGATGATCTGCAGCAAATACACAAACTTTATGGGACGAAGGGCTATTTGTTCGCCCATGTAGATGCCGTGCCCACGATGGACGACACGGCCGCAACTGTCGCCTATCAGCTCAATGTCACTGAAGATGAAATGTACCGCATGGGTGAGTTGAACATTGATGGCATCCCGCCGGAGAATGCGAAGAAGATGCTGGCACAGTGGCAGATGAAAAAGGGGGATCCTTACGACAGCAGCTATCCGCAACGGTTTTTCAGCATTATGTATCGCGATTTTGGGCTGCATGGATCGTATGATGTAGCGCCCAGGGAAGCCATCGATCGACAGCAGAAGGTGGTCAACATGGCTTTGCACTTTCTTCCAAAAAGCTGAGTTGACTTGGCACTGGGTTTGAAGTTGAAATGGGATTTGCAGGCGAGCCCTGGTAAGTTGCAAAAACTCTGGAGGATTTTTCGATGAGAATACGCAAAGTCGGTCTGATAGCTGTTTTGTTTGCTACCGCGATGCTGGCGCTGGCAGCCGCCAAGCTTCAAACTTTCACCGGCGAAGTCTCTGACTCGATGTGCGGCGCCAAGCACATGATGGATAACAAAGCCGAATGCACTCGGACGTGCGTCAGCAAGGGATCGAATTATGCTTTAGTGGTCGGCGACAAGGTGTACACGCTCAACACCACTGACAAAGCCGCGCTGGACAAACTGAACACGTTGGCGGGAGAACAGGCTAAGGTGACTGGCACCGCGAACGGCGATGCTATCGAAGTCAGTAAGGTCTCGGCGGCGAAGTAGGTCATGTAGTCCCAGGGCGTCCACGCCCGGGACGGGTGGGCGTGAACGCCCGCTGCTACATGTTCCTTCCGCGACCGCAAAAGATTCTTGCACTTTTGATGTTGCGCGCCGACACACTGTGTTATGTTTGACGATTCGTTGACTCAAAAACCCGGAGGGTTTCTGAATTGTCCAAAGACATGGTCCCCAAGCGGATCTTCTTCACCAAGGGGGTCGGTAAGCACAAAGAGCGCCTGACGTCGTTTGAGCTGGCGCTGCGCGATGCCGGAATTGCGGCCCAAAACCTGGTCCGGGTTTCTTCCATCTTTCCACCACAATGCAAGTTAATCTCGCGAGCCCAGGGATTGCCTTATCTGAATCCGGGGGAAGTGGTGTTTTCTGTCGTGGCGGAGAATTCCACGCATGAGCCGCATCGGTTGCTGGCGGCCAGCATTGGCGTGGCGATCCCTGCCGACCGCAACACCTACGGCTACCTGAGCGAGCACCACTCATTCGGTGAAACCGAAGATGCAGCCGGAGACTATGCCGAGGAACTCGCAGCCGAGATGCTGGCCACGACGCTGAACGTCGAATTCGATTCCGACCGTTCATGGGACGAGAAAAAAGAAATTTATCGGATCTCGAACAAAATCGTGCGCACAGCAAATGTCACGCAATCGGCGGTGGGAGATAAGCGCGGGCTGTGGACGACGGTGATCGCGGCGGCGATCTTTATCTTCGACTGAGGGCCGAGGCTTTATCGAATTCCCAACAGCACTTCCAGATAAGCCCGAGTCTTGCTGAGAAGCTGGGGGCTAGCTTTTGAATGGAAAGCGGCCTTCCTTATTGACCAATCAAGACTTTTGACTTGATCCACGAGAACAGAACCCTCGACTTCATCCACTATCGTCGGTAGCGCGAATGGATAAGGCTTGCGGCGGCTTGTTAAAGGACAAACCACTACTAAGCCGCTGGCGCGATTAAAACTTTCTTCGGTGATGACGAGAGCAGGCCGTCGCTTAGACTGCTCGCGACCGGTCTGCGGATCAAAGTCGAGCCAGATGATGTCTCCAGCTCGTGGGATGTAGCGAGCTACCACTCGACAATCTCCTTACCGCGTTCCTGTCCGGTAGGGATTTCTTCATACCGGTTTTGCGGGGTGATCTGCGCAACCAGTTCTTTCAAGGTCGGTATGCGTTCGCTGCGCACTAGTCTGATCTGCCCTCTTGCGGCTTCCAGAACCACCGGATCGCCGGCTTCCACCCCCGCCGCCTCCGCGACAGGCTTCGGAATTCGGACTGCCAGACTATTGCCCCACTTCACAATGTGAGCCTTCGACATATCCCGCACCTCCTTCTAGCTATACTAAGTATATACCAACGTAGTCGTTATGTATACACCCAGGCGTCCGAAGGACTACTTTGCTTTGTGCTTGGCCGTTCTCGGTGCAACGCTGGTCTTTTCTTTCCCTAGCCGCTCTAAGACTGCCGCCACGATCAGCGGCAATCCTACCGTCGCGTCCACGAAGACTTCGCCGAAGCGGCCGCCTTCTGCCGGAGGCACGAATTTCCCCCAGGAGACCGCTTCGCTGTAAGGACTGCCTGAGAGGCCTCCCCAGTAGACGGGCTCGGGGCAGATTCGCAGGCCGTAGTGGTAGCGTTTCAACGGCAAGTTCTCGCCGAGTCGGCGATGGCGCAACTCGATGAACGGGCCGAACTGCTGCGACCAATTGCGGGGGACGCCGCCGCCAATGGTAAGAATCCCCAGGCGTTTTTGCCGCAGCAGAGTTGAAGCAAAATGCTCCAGGTCTTCGAAAGGATCGAAACGAATCTTGTGGCGGCCGGAGCCTTCGCGCACTCGATTATTGAGCGCAACATCTAATCCGAGTTCGGAATCGGTGAATGCAGGCACGAAAACCGGCACACCCTTTTCGTACGCGGATTTCAGAATCCCGCGCTGGCCTTTGGCGTGTTTCGCCAAGTGCTCGCCAATGGCGTGATTCAGCTTGTATGAACACATCACCTCAGAGTGGTCCCAGTCCGCGAGTACCGCCGCCATTACGCGCTCAACATCGTCAAGGTTCTGCTCGGGCTCTAAGGTGTCATAAACCCGGTTGTAGCCCTGCTCGTAAAGTTCAGTGTCGGGCACGTCAGGGTTGTACTGATAATGCGAGCGGCCAGTGGCCTCGACCAATCCATGAGCCATGAGCGCGCCGGTTGAGACGATGGCATTGACGATGCCGCGGTCGATCAACTCGGAGATGATGAGCCCCTGCTTGGCCACAGTCATCGCGCCTGCGAGCGTCATGATGACGAAGCAATCTTGGTCGCGGGCCATAGCTTCGAGCACGTCGGCGGCTTCGCCAAGCTGGCGTCCGGTGAAGGCAGTTTTGGCCATGGAGCGAACCAGGTCGTCGATGGAGCGAATATTCCTGAGATCCAGCGGTTCAAGCGGAACCAGTCGATCTTCAATTGGGCTATGGAGCTTTCGGTCGATGCCGGTACCGTCGGTATTTTTATGTTTCATGAATGCCTCACATTTATAAGTGGAAGCATTACTTTACTAGAGGCGCTAGCTACTGGCCACTCGCCACGTTTTTGCTAACCATCCAGAATTGGCCATGAGATGTCTGAACTCGTGTCCTTCCCGGCCGTGGTTGCATCATCACCGAAGTGCGGTGTTCGCGATCGTGATATTTCATCAACCTGAGGTCGATCTATCCGCGGCCTTGAGCCAAGAGCTAAAGGCTAAGAGCTAAAAGCTACGCACCAGTGGCTACCAGCCATCAGTCGTTGTTATGCTATTGGCTCGCAAGGAGGAAATTTGCCCGATAACTTCCGCGTAGGCCTGTTGCAGATGTCGGCGACTCCAGATCCCGATAAAAACCTGCAGCACGCGCTCGACAAAGTGCACGAAGCAGCAAAAAAAGGAGCGCAGATTGTCTGCCTGCCAGAACTTTTCCAGACACAATATTTTTGCCAGCGCGAAGACGCCGCACTTTTTGATCTTGCAGAGCCGATTCCGGGGCCGACGACGAAAAAGCTGGCAGAGATCGCCAAACAACTGAGGATAGTTCTGGTCGGGTCACTCTTCGAGAAGCGGGCGCCCGGTGTCTATCACAACACAGCGGTGATGATCGATGCCGATGGCAGCCTCCGCGGCATTTATCGCAAGATGCACATTCCGGACGATCCACTCTATTACGAGAAATATTACTTCACCCCCGGCGATCTCGGCTTCAAAGCATTCGACACGCAGGTTGGGCGAGTGGGAACGTTGGTTTGCTGGGACCAGTGGTATCCCGAAGGCGCGCGGCTGACAGCATTGCAGGGAGCGCAGGTACTGTTTTATCCGACGGCAATCGGCTGGCATCCGGATGAGAAGCAGCAATATGGTGAGGCACAGCACAATGCCTGGCACGTGATGCACCTGGCGCACGCCATTTCAAACGGCGTTTACGTGGCGGCGGTGAATCGCGTGGGATTCGAACAGGGCGACATTCGCGGCAATAAAGCTATTGCAGGAAAAGGTCTCGAATTCTGGGGTGGGTCGTTTTTGTCGGACCCATTTGGTCGCGTGGTCGCGCAAGCTTCGCACGATAAAGAAGAAATTTTAATTGGCGAGGTTGATCTGCGGCTGCTCGAGGACACGCGCCGTAATTGGCCGTTCCTGCGGGATAGACGGATTGACAGCTACGGCTCGATTACTAGCCGGCTAATCGATTGATCGCATTCTCGATGGGCGAGGACGCCGTCGCCCCAAGTCACAATTTATTTATAGATGAGATACCGCTCGCGCACCTTCTCAAAATTCAGCAGATCGTTTTGCCAATCAAGATCGATTCGATGGGGATCTTCGCCGCGGACCAATTCGTCGTACACAGCTTTGCTCGCCAAAATGTCCAGAATCTTTTCGACGTGATATTGCTCGGGGTAAAGCTTAAGCAGCGCCGCAGCTAATTCCATTCCAAGTTCTGGCGCGTCGAGAAACTCGCGGTTGGTCAAGACAAGGTTCACGCCGTGGCAGGGCTGGCCAGAGTAATTGCTTGATGTAGGAATGAATGTGATGGGCACAAAACGTACTCCTGGAATTTGGCGAGCATTTAAATAACCGGCAAGTTCGCGCGCGTCGATCCATGGCGCGCCGAGCACTTCGAATGGCGTATCCGTGCCGCGGCCGACAGAAATATTCGTTCCTTCGATGAGGCCAACGCCCGGATATAGCGCAGCTTCTGTCAGGCTGCGAAGATTCGGTGAGGGGTTGATCCACTCGACGCCGGTCGAATCGAGCCAGTCGCCGCGCATCCAGCCCTGCATTGCGACCACGGTCAGCTTGGCGTGAATATTGTGCTCGGAGTTGAACATTTGCGCCAGTTCGCCGAGGGTCATTCCACTGCGCACAGGAACCAAGCCGTAGTTGGTGAAGTTTTCCCGGCCAGGTTCAGATACCGGACCTTGAACCAACGTTCCCGTGATCGGGTTTGGACGGTCGAGAACGATCAGCTGTATTCCCGTTTTCGCCGCGGCTTCCAGAAAATATCCCAACGTAGTTTCGTAGGTATAAAAACGAACTCCGGCGTCCTGCAGATCAAAAACCACAGCATCAAGTTGCTTGAGCACGTCGAGCGGCGGTCGGCGTGCCTGGTCGGTGCCACCGTAAACGCTGTAAACCGGAATCCCAGTGACGGCATCGCGCGAGTTTCCAACGTGCGTGGTGTCAAGCTCGCCGGTGACACCGTGCTCAGGGCTGAAGATGGCGGTCAACTGGACTCCCGGCGCGTGCGCCAGCACATCAATGGTGCGCCGCCCGGACGAATCGACGCCGGTCTGATTGGTGAGAACGCCGACGCGTTTGCCTTTCAGTAATTCGAAATCCTGCGATTCAAGAACATCAATGCCAGTTTGCACCGAGCCGTTACGTTCATCGATGTGGTGCTGAGCGGTCATCGACTCGTTGTATCCGGTCAACGTTTTCCATCGCAGAGCTTCCTGCTCATTTGGATTGAGCGGAATACCCGCCGCGACCGCCGTGGAAATTTTGGAGCGGAGGGAAATAACCGATCCCTGCCCGCGTGGATGAACCGCATTGGTCAGCAGAATAATGTACGTGTGAGTAGTCGGGTCGATCCAGATTGAAGTTCCCGTGAAACCGGTGTGCCCAAACGAACCGACCGGCAAGAGTTCGCCGCGATTCGAAGAAAACGGTGAATCAATGTCCCAGCCAAAGCCGCGAATCGAGGGCAGGTTCGCGGGCTGCTCGGGGCTGGTCATTTTTCGGATAGCCAATTGCGAGAGAACGGGGCTGCCATCGAGCAACGCCTGGGCGAACTTCGCCAAATCATCGGCGGTCGAGAATAATCCCGCGTGGCCAGCAACGCCACCCATGCGCCGCGAACGGGGATCATGAACTACTCCGCGCAACATCTGGTTGTGCTCGTCATACTGCGTGGGAGCAATTCGCGGGATCCAATCAGCAGGCGGAAGAAAGCGGGTATGCAACATTCCAAGTGGCGTAAAAATATTTTGCGCACAGTAGGCGTCGAGCGTCATACCGGTGATTCGCTCGACCAGCGCTGCCAGCACAATAAAATTCGTGTCGCTATAGATAAACTGTGTTTCAGGCGGAGCCACTGGCGTTGCCGCGAATGCCAGGCTGTATGCTGCCTCGCGGCTGTTGAAGTCAGGAGTGAGATCAATATCCGGCGCGAACCCGGAATAGTGCGTCAAAAGATCGCGAACGGTAATGTCGCCTTTGCCGTTTTGCCCGAACTCGGGAATATATTTCACCACCGGATCGTTCATCCGGATTCTTCCCTGCTCTTCCAGTTGCATCACGGCGGTTGTAGTGGCAATAACTTTGGTCAACGACGCCATGTCAAAAATGGTATCCACCGTCATGGGCTCGATCTTCGGTTCGAGCGAGCGACTGCCGAACGCTTTGCGATAGATCACCTGGCCGTCATGGCCCACAAGCACAACAGCGCCCGGCATGTCGTGGTTCTGAATAGAAGTTTGAACGATGGAATCAAGCACGTTCAGATTGGGCCCGCCGCCGAGGTCTTGGGCGAACGCAGGTGCACAGCAGCCGATATACAGCAGTAGAGCCAAGTAAATTTTTTTGCAAGTCATTTTGCGCGCGAAGGTCCGTCTTTCATTTTGCGACAGCATTTCTGAATTTATCTTATCCCCATGTGAGCAGAGCAAGTTACGGCGGACGGGGTGCCCTCGGTGCTACTCCGGCTTTACCCTGGAAGATGGGTCTGCTATAACCGCGATAGATCTCAATTTTTGAAGAACCCACTGAATACCACTTCAACATCCGAGGCGCGAATTCCCGCTGCGCAGTATAAAAATCAGGACAGGATTTTTTCTCGTGCTTTCAAGGTTGTCGCCGACGCGGTTGAGAAAAAGGCGTTTCCGGGGGCGGCAACTGCGGTAACGCATGGCGGAACTTTAGTCGCGCTGAAAACGAGCGGACGGTTCACATACGATGTAAGCTCGCCGGCGGTCGCAGTTGAAAGTATTTTTGATCTCGCGTCACTGACCAAGGTAGTGGCCACGACCACCATGGCCATGATTCTCTACGAACGGGGCCTGCTTGATCTGGAGATGCCGGTGGTCGGAGTCTTACCGGAATTTCGCGGTGAGGACCTGCGCCGAAGCACCATTACATTCCGCGGGTTGCTCACACACAGCTCAGGCCTTCCAGCTTACGAAAAACTTTTTCTGCGGACGAAGTCCAGGGATGAGCTGCTGCAAGAAGCATTTGCAGTTCCATTGAAACATGGTCCCGAGACTCACGCCGAGTACAGCGATATCGGTTTCATTTTGCTGGGAGTTGCGCTGGAGCGAATCGCCGGTGAGTCGCTCGATCGTTTCTGCCAGCGTGAAATATTCGGCCCGCTGGGAATGTCGCATACCACATTCAATCCGCCGGCGGCATGGCAATCGCGAACTGTGCCCACCGCCGACGATCAAAGTTTTCGTAAGCGAGTCATCCAGGGCGAAGTGCAGGATGAGAACGCAAGCATCATGGGCGGAGTTGCCGGACACGCGGGACTCTTCTCAACCGCTTCAGATATCGCGGTTTTCGCTAATGCGATGTTAACGGGCGGCGCCCCGATACTTCGCAGGGAGACGGTGGCATTATTCACCCGCCGTGAAGATTCACCTGCAGGCACATCACGGGCCCTCGGCTGGGACACGCCTTCGAGTCCCTCGCAATCTGGAAAATATTTTTCTGCGTCGTCGTTTGGACACCTCGGTTATACCGGGACGTCTCTATGGATTGATCTCGAAAGGAAAATCTCAGTGACTCTGCTCACGAACCGTACCTGGCCGGATTGCTCGAATCAGGCGATCAAAGAAATTCGGCCTGCGTTTCACGATGCCGTCATGGAAGCGCTCGGAGTTGCTCAGTGAAACCAAGCGCAGCTGCGAAATTAGAACAATTACCCACCGAACAATTGAATTCCTCCTCGACTGACCTGGACCTGAAGTCGTCGCTGGAGATTGCGCGCATCATCAATGCGGAAGACGCGAAAGTGGCGGCAGTAGTGGCGCGGGCCCTTCCGCAGATTGCACAAGGAATTGATTGGATCACCGATGCGCTTGGCAACGGAGGCCGGCTCATTTACGTGGGAACCGGAACCAGCGGCAGGATTGCGGCGCTCGACGCTTCCGAGTGTCCGCCGACATTTAATGTTCCGCCGAGTACGGTGCAGTTCGTGATGGCGGGAGGGGTACGTGCGCTGAGCCGGGCAGTAGAAGCAGATGAGGATTCGCGAGAACTCGGCGTCCGCGAGATTCGCAAAAAGAAACCTGGGAAGACAGACGTAGTGATCGGGATTGCCGCCAGTGGGCGTACGCCATTCACGGTTGCGGCAGTCGAGTACGCGCGCAAGGCTGGAGCCAAAACGATCGCGCTGGCGTGCAATCCGGATTCGCCTCTGGAAAGGGCCGCAGAGTTGGCGATTGTGGTTGAAACCGGGCCGGAGGTCGTCTCGGGCTCTACGCGCATGAAAGCCGGTACCGCAGAAAAACTGGTGTTGAACATGCTTTCTACGGGGGCCATGGTCAAGCTGGGACATGTTTATGGCAATCTGATGGTGAACCTGCATCAGAAGAACACCAAGCTGACGGAGAGAGCGGTCACGATCGTGGCGCGGGCGTTGGGCATAGACCGAGAGAAGGCGCGTGAGGCGCTGAAGCGGGCAGGTCGCGATGTGCCGATTGCGATTGTGATGGCCAAGGCTGGAGTTTCGCAGGCCGGCGCTGAACTGTGTTTAAAACATTCGAGAGGTCACGTGCGCCGGGCCGTTTCTTTGGCAGCATCGAAGAAAAGCAAAAGCTAACCACAGAGGAGCACAGAGAACAGTCGACTTTCTCCGCCGCACAGTTCGGCGCACAGAGTTGCACAGAGGTAACCTTCGCATTTTTCAACTTCCAGCTAGAATTTGACAGTACATCCGCAACTATTCGATCTACTTAGGATCTTCTTCGATGGACAAATTTGTAATTCGCGGCGGCAATCCCTTGCTGGGCACCATTCGCGTGAGCGGCGCTAAAAATGCGGCATTGCCTGCGATGGCTGCTGCCCTGCTGACGGAAGAGCCGGTCATTCTCGAAAACATTCCGCAGGTTCGGGACATCGAAACCACGCGCAAGCTGCTGACCGCAATGGGCGCTGAAGTCGAACTCGGATATGGACGGGCACAACATCGCACCACAATATGCTGCCGGAATTTGAATTCGCCGGAAGCTTCATACGAGCTGGTGAAAACCATGCGCGCCTCGACGCTTGTGCTGGGGCCCTTGGTAGCGCGTTGCGGCCGGGCGCGAGTTTCGTTGCCGGGTGGCTGCGCGATTGGCGCGCGTCCAATTGACTTGCACATCAAAGGACTGGAGCGGCTGGGCGCGAAAATCGTGCAGGAGCATGGATACGTGGAAGCCACCGCAGATCGCTTGCGCGGC
>DATNAF010000185.1:0-7574 GCA_035572845.1 Terriglobales bacterium | reverse complement strand
GCTAATCCAGTTTCAAAGTCCGCAAATACTCCCTCATCGGCCCGCCCAGATCATCTCGCTTCAGCGCAAACTCAACCGTGGCTTTCAGAAAACCCAACTTGTCCCCCGTATCGTGGCGCTTGCCCTCATAAACGTAGGCATACATTTTTTCCTGCTTCAGCAGCGACTTCATGCCGTCGGTCAGCTGCAATTCTCCGCCTTTACCCATTTGCGTGTTTTCCAGTACATCAAAAATCGCCGGGGTCAAGATATACCGCCCGATAATCGCCAGGTTCGAAGGGGCTTCATTCAGCGGCGGTTTTTCCACCATATTGAGAATTTCGTAAAGCCGCCCTCCATTATGCCCTTCTGCCGGCTTGACATCGAGCACGCCATAAGCGGAAATCGCCGCGCCTTCCACGATCTGCGTAGCAATTACTGAGCACTGGGTTTGTTCGAAGACTCGCATCATCTGCTTCAGTACCGGAACTTCGGCGTCGATCACGTCATCGGCAAGCAGCACCGCGAAAGCCTCGTGTCCGACTAATTCACGCGCCGTGAGTACCGCGTGCCCCAGGCCAAGCGCTTCTTTCTGCCGCACGTACGCCACGTGAATCATGTCTGAAATCTGGCGCACGACCTTCAGCAGGTCTTTCTTGCCCTTCTCTTCCAATATTTTTTCGAGCTCGTAGCTGACATCGAAGTGGTCTTCGATGGCGCTCTTCCCGCGTCCGGTGACCATGATGATCTGGTTACAGCCGGCGGCCAGCGCCTCTTCCACTCCATATTGAATAATTGGCTTATCGACCAGCGGAAGCATTTCCTTAGGCTGGGCCTTGGTTGCGGGCAGGAAGCGGGTGCCCAATCCTGCGGCAGGAAAAACAGCTTTGCAAACTTTCATCATAATTTTATCGGCGCGGTGCGAATTGAACCCGTGTTGGATGCTGCTTTAGGTCAAAGCGTAGGGCTATCGTTTCCCAGCATTGCCTTGCGAATAATTTTCAGCGGCACGCCACCCTGCTCCATGAATTTGTTGTGAAATTCCATGAGGCTAAAATCGTTCCCGCGCATTTTACGATAGTCCTCGCGCAATTTTAGAATTTGCAGCTTACCCAGCGTGTACATGAGATAAGTCGGGTCTGAAGTCCCGCGCTTAGTCTCCACATCCGCTACAGCAGGCGTCTGGTAACCTTCATCCACAAAGAATTTCCTCGCCTGATCGAGGGTCATATTTCCGGTATGCAGCTGGATGCCGACGATGTAACGCGCATTTCGCAGCAGCGCGTCGTCCAACTGTCCCAGGCGCAATTTAGGATCGCCATTGCCATAACCTTCGTCGAGCATCATCTGCTCGCAATAATGCGCCCAACCTTCAGCATTCGTTCCGGAGAAGGTCAGCTTTCGAATTTTCGAAGGATTTTTGCCGATCCAAAGAAACTGAACAAAGTGTCCTGGATAGACCTCATGGATCGCAGTGCCCGGAATCATGCTGTTGTTGAATGTCTTCATCCATTCTTCAGTGCGTTTCGCGTCCCACTTGGGATCTGGCGTGGTGACGTTGAAGAAGGCTTTGCGATCCCGGGTTTCGTAGGTGCCCGGCGTGTCCATGGAAGCTTCTGTGGTCGCGCGCTCGAATGGTGGCGTGGGCTCAAGGATAGGTGGCTGGCCGTCCGGAATGGTAATAATTTTCTTTTCTTCGATGAACTGCGTCAGCCCCGAAAAAGTATCGCGAAACGCCTGCAGGAGCTGATCTGGAGCGGGATGCTGGTTTCGAAGATCGGCAACAACTTCGAGTGCGGAGCGCTTCGGGTCAATCTCGGCCGCAACTTTCTTCAATGCTTCCTGATTGCGATGCAGGTCTTCATAGCCGATGGCCAGCAACCGATCGAGCGGAATATCAACCATCTCGTCATCGAGTAACTTCTTCTTGTAGTTCTCCGCCCCTAGCCGAAAATCACCATTCGCGTTCGGTAAAACAGAATCCTGCAAGAATTTCTGATAGCTCCCAAATGCATCAATCACGCCCTGATTTGCGGTCTTGAATTCGGCCAGCAGCTTTGGATCTTTGACATCCGAGAATGCCTCGGGCACATCTTTGCGGAAGAAATCGGTTTCATCCGGCAACTGTTCGAGCGCGATTTCTGTGTAGATCTTCGGCGGATTCTTCAGATTCTGGCGTGCATACTGCAGCGCTTTTGGAATCTGTCGTTCTCTATCTATGGCGGAGCGCAGCCGCTCCTCCGGCGGCGCATAGTTGCGCTTCATAATTACAAAAATGCTGTTCGTAACCCCGCCGGTATAACTGTCCGGATCTTTCTTCCACATCTGAATGTCTTCGAGTTCGAGTAGCCCGGCGTGAATCGAGCTGATAATCCACTCGCGATCACCTTGTGTATAGGGCGGCAACGTGGATCCATCGAAGGCCTCAAACTTGCTCAGATATTCCTTCAATCCGCGGATTTGTTGCGCGTGCGCAGCCGCTGAATAATCTTCGAGCTTCCGGTCGTATTGATGAAATCCTTCTGCAGTGGCTTCGCTGGGATGGAACGAAAAATAAAAATCAAAAAATTTGTCGACCAATGTGTTGAAATCGGTCACGCTTTTTGTTTCGGCGTGCCCCGGCAATACTGATGTCAAACACAGCAGCAATGAGAGGAACAACAGTGCATTTTTCATTTTTAATCCCATTCACGGTATCACAACAGAAGCTTGAAATTATCCGACGGCTTGGCGATCCATATGTGAGCAAGCACAACTACGCTATCGATGGCATGATATTTTCAGACAGATTTCCCAACAAAGTTTGCAGCTGTTCGAGAAGCTCTCTCGCGTCCAGCCCCTTTGCCAGAAATTTCAACGTCCCATCAGGAAGGAATTGCGCGCCGCGTTGCGATGAAACAAAGCTCGCCAGTTTGGCGGGATCAACGGGAGCATCCTGACGGAAGCGGACGCTGACCAGGTCGCGCTTTCGCTCAATTGCAGTCACGCCCGCCTGCACAGCCTGGAGCCGCAATGCCGCGTAACGAAGCAGCTGCCGAACCGGCAATGGCGGCTCCCCGTAACGATCTTTCAATTCCGCTTCCACATCGGTGAGCTGGCGTTCAGTCTCAACCCCTGCAATACGTTTATACATTCGCAGACGCTGATTTTCCTCGGTGATGTAATCCGCGGGAATGCGAATATTCAAGCCGAGATTAAGCTGCGCCTGCGGCTGCGGTTCGGCTTCGCCTTTCATTTCGCGAACCGCCTGCTCCAGCATTTGCGTGTAGAGATCGAAGCCAATGGCTTCAATGTGCCCGCTCTGCTCGCCGCCCAGCAGATTGCCCGCGCCGCGAAGTTCCAGGTCAAGGGCGGCAATTTTGAATCCTGCTCCCAGGTCGGAAAATTCTTTCAGCGCAGCCAGTCGACGGCGGGCAATCGGCGTCAATTCCACTTCCGACGGCAACAGAAGATAAGCATATGCGCGCCGGTTCGACCGCCCTACGCGTCCGCGCAATTGGTACAGCTCGGAAAGGCCGAGCCGGTCGGCGCGATTGATCAGGATCGTATTGCACAGCGGAATGTCCAAGCCATTCTCAATAATCGTGGTCGCCACCAGAATGTCGGCCTCGTGGTGCATGAACTTAAGCATGACCTTTTCTAGCTCGCCTTGAGACATCTGCCCGTGCCCCACGATAACCCGGGCCGAAGGCACCAGCGCCTGTAGCTTGGCTGCAATTTCCCAAATGGTATCCACGCGATTGTGAACGAAGTAGACCTGCCCACCACGCTCCAGCTCCTGCTCGATTGCGTTGCGAATGAGCTTCTCGTCCCAGTTGGCAACCACGGTTTGAATCGCGATGCGATCTTTCGGCGGAGTTTCAATTACACTCATGTCGCGCAAGCCGACCATCGACATATGAAGAGTGCGCGGAATCGGCGTCGCTGACATGGTAAGCACATCCACTTCCTTGCGCATCTGCTTCAATCTTTCTTTATGACGCACCCCGAAGCGCTGCTCTTCATCAACAATCAGCAGGCCAAGATCGGTGAACTTAACGTCTTTCGAGAGTAGCCGGTGGGTGCCGATCAGAATGTCCACTTTGCCGGCTTCCACCCGCTGCAAAATTTCCTTTTGCTGCTTTGGCGAACGGAAGCGGCTCACCATTTCGATAGTCACAGGAAATGCCGCGAAGCGTTGCTTGAAAGTTTCCAAATGTTGGAATGCCAGCACGGTCGTCGGCGCGAGCACGGCAACCTGTTTGTTGTCGCTGATCGCCTTGAAAGCGGCTCGCATGGCTATTTCTGTCTTGCCATAGCCCACATCCCCGCATAGAAGGCGGTCCATCGGCAGCGACGATTCCATATCGCGCTTTACGTCATTGATCGCCAAGTCCTGATCTTCGGTCTCACTGTATTCAAATGCATCCTCGAACTCCCGCATCCATTCATTGTCCGCCGGGAAGCTGTGGCCTTGCGCGGTTTTGCGTTGCGCATAGAGCTTGAGCAGCTCCTCGGTCATATCCTTCATGGCTTTCCGGACACGCGCTTTGGTCTTTGCCCAGGCAGCCGTGCCCAGATGATTGAGCACCGGCTTTGCGCCTTCCTGCGAGCGATACTTCTGCACCAGGTCAAGACGAGTCAGCGGAACATAAAGCCTGGCAGCGTCCGCGTATTCGAGGACCATGAACTCGGCATTGCCGTCGCCTTGATTGATTTCCTTCAGCCCCTGGTATTGGCCGATTCCATGTTCGACGTGCACCACGTAATCGCCAACCTGAAGATCTCGAAAATCAGAAAGGAATGCCGAGGTCTTCGATTTCTGCCGCTGTGGCCGTGAAACCACCGACTCCGATTCGTCGAATAAATCTCGTGTTCCAAAAACCGTCAGCCCGGCATCGGGAAGTATCATTCCATCGGGGATATATGCCTTTACCAAAGTTGTGGTGAGCACTTCGCCTGCGAAGTAAGCAGTTTCATCGGCATAGCTTTCGCCGCCTCGGGTTCGGCTACCCAAGCGGAACGACACCGCATACTCGGTCAGGAAATCCGCCAGACGCTCAAGCTCGCCGGTGTTGGGCGCGGCCACCAGCACGCGACGGTTTGCAGCCAGATTCTTTTTAACCTCTTCCAGCATCATTGGAATGGACCCATGAAACCGAGGGCTGGGCTGCGAATGAATCTCAACCGTTTCCAGATCCTCGCCGCGAGTTACGCCAAGATGTTCGAGATCGATTCCGGGAACGGATCGCAGCTTCTTCGGCCACTCTTCAGGCGAAAGATAAAGGTCTGACGGCCTAACCAGGTTCCCCACACCACTACGCTCATGGGCTTCGGAAACTCTTTCCCAGAACTGCTCTAGTTCTACGTTCAATAATTCGGGTTCATCGGCGATTACGGCAGCATCGGGCAAGAGATCAAAAACCGTTCCTGCAGATCCGGCGACCGGCGCATAAAATTCCCAGCCGGGAAACACATTGACGCCACCGTCCCGCACCGACTGCTCGATAATTTCTTCCGAGCCGCTGATGCGCTTCCCAGAAAGGCGCGCATGAATTGCACCAAGTAACTGCTCTGTGACGGGCGTTTCAGAGAGCGGCAGCAGGACCGCTTCATCTGCTGGCGAAGAAGATCTCTGCGTTCCCGGATCGAACTTGCGGATCGATTCCACCTCATCGCCAAAGAACTCCACGCGCACCGGCCGGTCGGCGTCAGGCGAATACACATCCAGGATTCCGCCGCGCAACGCATATTCTCCTGGCATTTCCACCACGTCGGTCGAGTTATAGCCGACAGAATTCAAGTGCTCGATCAATCGATTGATATCGAAACTTTCGCCACGCCGCAAAGTGCGCGCAAGATCCGCATAGTATTCCGGCGATCGAAGCCGTAAAACCGTTGCCGCAACTGGCGCGATAACAATGGATGCCGCGCCGGTTGCGATTTTCCACAAAGCAATCGCCCGCTGCTCCTGAATCTCAGGGTGTGGTGAAAGATTCTGAAATGGAAGCACGTCGCGGCTGAGCAGCGAAACGATGGCATCGGCTGGCGCTCCTCCAACAAGTTCGGAAAACGCCTGAATCACAGGGAGCAGATCGTCTGCCGCCTCGTTGTTGCGAGTGACAATGATGAGAGGGCGGTCCAGAACTCTCTGCAGTTCCGAAACCACGAGAGCTTTGGTCGGCTGGTTGGGCCCGGATACACGAATCCGCCCCGTGTTTGCTCGGAGGTGAGAGACAACACGCGTAAATCCGGGAAGCTTTTCAACGTCCGCAAATAAATCGCGGACGAAAGGCAGGACCATTGCTCTGTTATTTTAACAGTAGTAACGACTCTGCCCTTCGCTCGCCGGATACCTGATTGCCAAGCTAATTGCCGGATCCGCCACTCGATCCCGCGCCACCAGCATCGTTCACAATGCCCAGCGCAAACTTTTTGCCGGCAAAACGGATTTCCGACAAAGTGTAGGTTTTGTCCGCATTTGCGGCCACGACGGCGCTGTTGCTCGCGATGGGATGATCTACCTTCAACACCCGCGCCGGCGTGGATGCCACGACGTTCTTGCCCTGATAAATTTTCAAGTCAACTTGATCGCCGGTGCCTTCCCACTGCACCGTGTAATTGCCCATAGCTAGTTGTTTTCCGGCAACGGTTGTGGGATGTTGCAGCTCCAACGAACCCTTGTTTGCAGCCAATGCACTTACGGCAGCCAACACGGTCGCCGCCAGGAAAATACTCTTCAAACTCAAAACGAGATGCGATTTCACGAGTCCTCCTCATTCCGGAACGCCGGAAACGGTTAAGGCGGTCACGGTTAAGATCGGGCTTGTTTTTTATCCCGGAAACCCTACAATGCAGGCTCGGGAAAGCAAGCGGGCGCGTGAAAGCGCGCTCGTTCGCTGCAGGGGATTGTTCTCCGCTGGCCGCCAAACCGTGCGAGACAGTCCCCTGGCCCTTTTAAATTTTCGTTTACGGTGTGCGGGAATCCCGCTCCGTCCTGACCTCAATACGCAAACAGACGCGTCGAGGTTCCGTTCATTGGTTTCTTGGACGGTTTATCTTGAGGGTGGTTAGCGCAGTGAACTTCGGGTGACACCGAATTGACAATCAGCTACGCCGCTTTGGGTTTGACTTCCGCGTTTTTGGGGACGAACGCTTTTCCAGCAACACAACTGCGTGCGCGATCGCCGCATTCTCTGTACCCATGCCTTCTGGAGTTTTAGCTTTGATTCCAATGCAGTTTGCGGGAGTTGCAGTCAATTTCGAAATCGAATCGCGAATGGCAGCGGCATGCGGGCCGATCTTGGGCGCGGCGAGGACCAACGTCGAATCAATATTTACAATTTTGTAGCCAGCTGACTCTACACGTCTGAGCGCTTCTGTAAGAAAGACCGCCGATTCTGCTCCCTTCCAGCGCGCGTCAGCAGGAGAAAATAGCGTTCCGATATCCGGAGCGGCGACGGCGCCGAGCAGCGCATCGGTTATCGCATGCAACAAAACATCGCCATCCGAGTGGCCGCCCAATCCTTTGTCATGCGCAATTTTTATCCCGCCGATTTTGAGCGGAATACCACGTTTGAATTCGTGCGAGTCCCAGCCGTAACCGATTCTCATGC
>DATNAF010000184.1:0-12831 GCA_035572845.1 Terriglobales bacterium | reverse complement strand
CGCGAGAAAGCCGGCCGCAATAATTTCACGCCGCTCACCCTCCTCGTGCTGGTGCAGAAGCATGAAAAACGAGAGGACAAGAAGACCGAACGTGATGGAGACTATCCAGAACTCGATGCTCTTGACCGTTTCGTTTACGAGCAAGTTCCGCGCGGCCTCTAAACGGCAACCATAGTCTGTATCCTCGCGATTGATCCGCTTCAGCGTGAATTCGGCAAAGCTATCGCGCGGCTGGTTGGGCTGACGAGGCTGGCTGCCTGCGGGATCATAAGAAGAGCGTTGACCCCAAATCGGTGAAGCTGATAAGGCCAGAATGGAGACAACAGTCAAGCACATAACGCTTTTCATATGCTCAAGCAGGCCTGCTCTTGCCGAAGATTCGATACATGGGGCGCGCCAAATCTGCGTTCTTGAACTGCAGATTGGCTCCTCGGGTGCATGAGGTGACCGGACCCATTCGGGGATAAATAATCGGCTCCAAGCTCCGCAGGCGATAGCGCTCTGCGCGGCGGACATGCACATGTTTGTGGAGTGTGCCAATCTGGTTGTCGGTCGTTAAAACCTGCATCTGGCCGACCGGCAAGTTCTTGATGTGGTAGTCGACGGCTCTCGTCTTCTCGATTTCGGTGATGCTCCCGAAGCCGATCTCCCGGTAACGCTCTTCTAAGACACCTCTCTTCTCTACAGTCATCGTGCGCCTTTCGCCAGTCACTCTGGCCGAAGCGTTGAGAAAATAGCGGACGGTCTCTTCGTCGCGCGTGCGCAGAAGCATGGTGGTATTCGGAGCCGAAGACACGTCGTCGCCGAAGCTGCGGCTAACGTTGCGCAACTGCGGAATGGATTGCAGAGAAAACAACAAGGCAATATTGCTCCCCCGGGCGGTTTGCAAGATCTGCGCAAAGTTCGGATACGCGAATGGAGCAAACTCATCCAGGATGACGCTGACCATAGGCCGGTGCTCACAGCGGCGCTCCTGCTCGTTTTGGTAGCGCTGGCCGACCATGAGTTGCAAAGTTTGCAGCAGCATCCGGCCCAGCGCTGTGACCGCCTTCGCATTCTTATTCGTGTTCAGCGAAACGAAAAGAATCAGCTCCTGATCGATGATTTCATCAAGCGTTAACAGATCTTCGTAACCGTTGGTGATTGCTGAAAGATCATCTTCGGCAAAGGTCATGAGTTCGTTCAGCAGGCCCTGAATTTTCTGCAAACGCTCGCGATCATTCAGCGACTGAAGGAGATTGCGCGCCGACATCTCGAACGTCTGCCGGCGCTGCTGGGAGATGCGGGTTTCATTCTCTATGCGACATTTCGCAATGGCGATTTGTTCCTTCAACACTTGCTCGTCTCTGGCCATGACTATGACATCCGGAATGTTGTAGATCTTTCCTGTGTATTCCAATATGCGGGTGATATCGCTGAAGTAAGCAGCCTGATGGCCGCGGAAAAAATCCTGTCGCAGAAAGAACGAATCGAAGAAGGCATTCACCAATTCTTGGTGGGAAGCGCCTCTCGAGTACAGCGGGTTGAAGCGTACCGAAATGTCGGGCCTGAAAGGGTCCAGAACTCGAAGCTGATGCATGCGCCCGGCGGCCGCAATCTCCGGCAACAAGTCATTCAGGAACTCCTGATCGCCCTTGCCATCGAAAATGATCAATGGCAAATGGTGTCCTCCAATCTTTCTCTGAACGTCCTGGCTGGCGATATTGTGGAGCAAGGTTGTCTTGCCGGAACCCGACTGGCCGATGACGATGGTTTGCATCCGGCGGGCCTCATCCGACCAGTACCACGGACGACCATGCACGTCATAGCCAGGCACGATCGATTCTTGCTCCACGGCTTTTCGCAGATACTCACGGTCCTTGAGCATGGGAATGAAAAGGGCGGGATGAGGCCAGGCGCTTTCAATCCGTTCCTTGCGACTTCTCGCATAGCACAAAAGTCTGATTGCGGCCGCAATCAGACTGATCGCATAGAGACTCAGCTCCACAACTTGCCCTGCGTGAACGCGAAAGCGGATCACCAGCAGATAAAAGCCAATGCCGAAGAACGCGACGCCGATGACAAAAAAGGTGATGACGGCATTGTCTTCGTGCGAGCGCTGATACTCGCGGCGGCCATATTCGTAGCTGTTGTGATTGATCATCACACTATGACCGCAAAGTGCAGACTAAGAAGACACTCGCAAGAAAGGCTGCGATCAGGCCAAGTGTCAACCAAACGGGATGCACACGCTGGCGACTGCTCGCATCCAGCGGCATCGCGGGGTCAACAAAATGACGCGCGAGCTGCACAAGAAAGCTCCTCTCGGGATCTCGTGAATATGCCTTGCGAAGCAGTGCCCGCATCTCGGTGTCGTTGACGTGTTCGGATTTGAGCATCCTTAGAACACCATCGTTGCCTGAATCGAACGCGATCCGTCATGACCAAACGTGAGTTGAAAGATAGCCGGGCCCGCGATTGACCCGCGAATGGCAACAACGCCTTGTATTTCTTCTCCCGGCCGAATGTCTTCCTTTTGGATCTCAGCTCGTGCCAGAGTCAGCGGATTCTCTATGAGTTCTCCCAATTGGCGCAGCACTCGACCGTTCAACTGCATGTGTTCGAGAGAGGCGATTGAGACTTTTGCTTGAGGAGCGAGGACTTGGGAGGCTGTTGGAGCAATGACGCGGTATGGACGCGCAGAATGATTGCTGATCGAGTAGTGCACGTACAAAGTGTCCTTCGATTGAAATACGTGCTCAAATCGCACCGTGATCCGACGTTTTTCGTCCTTGATGCTGGTTGAGTTGATGCGCTCGGCGCCGAGAAAGGCGCTGGTCAGCCCTACTTCAGCAAGCTCTTTCAGTTTTCGATTGCCTTCAGGCACTGGCTTAGCCGCCGGAATGCGACTATCGATCGCAAAGTTCATGTTTTTGATTTCTCCTGGCGACTCAAGCTCGTAGGCGAATCGGCGTGAAGCTGTCCACACAAATAAGTCTGTCGAGGCTCCGGCCTTCAGAGGCTTAACGAATACCTTGTCTTCATGGCGCTCAATCTCAAAGGCGGAACTGCCGGCCGCTGCCATGGTCACGGGTTCGCCAAATTCCAGCACGGTCAGATGATCGAGTGCCGTGGCCACATGAACAACTTCGCCCTGGATTGGCTGGTGAAATTTCAGGTCATCTGCACAAGCGAAGACCGCACATATCAGGACCAACATCGATGCACGCTTCATGAAATCCTTCGACTTTTGTTTTGATGGACGGAACCGGGTCTGCCCGGCTCCGTCCTGGTTAGTGGTTGATTCATTCGAAGAAAAACTGTCCGCCCTTGTACTGAAACAGGAAGGTCTCTTTTTCTCCGTTTTCGATTTTCTCGACCAGGAAGCTGCGTCCTTCGGAGTCTCTGGAGATTGACATACCAGAAGTTTCTGGCAGCGCGACCCGCATGGATCTTCCGCCAGTCTGCTCCGCCAATTTGCCGATTAGTTCCTGCGGGAAAGCATGGAACAGAATTGAGCCGCTGCCCTTGCCGCTGCATACCACACGGCTTAGAGCTTGGCACCATCCCATCCGGTTTTCGGTTTTGCTGGCCGCCCAGACCCGCACGTAGGAGATGATCGATTTCATCTCCTGCCTGGCTCGCTCCTCATCCTGGTAATGAGCGGCATAGGCTTTGCGGCGCGCCAGTAGCTTCTCCTTCCGCAATTCCTTTTCGGCATCTTTGCGAACCGCCTCCCATTCGGCTTGCGCCGTGTCGAGGTCAGCTTTCAGTTTGTCTTGACGCTCAGAGATCCGCCCCACGACCGCGGCATACACGCAGTTGACATAGCGGCATTCATCGAACATCACTCGGGTCACACTTTCTCCCGAAACGAGTCCTTTGAATTCCTCTATGGGCAGCTTGCCGGTGAGCAGGTCTTCGATCTCCTTGCGAACGTGGTTGTAGAGTTTCCCGATGCGGTCGGTCTCGTCCACATCGAGGTGAATGGGCAAATCGGAGATTCGTGACTCATTTTTGTATTTGAGCCAGGGAGCCGAATTTACCTGTTGGCGGATATCGGCGATGACTTTGGGATCGGGCTCGACTTCGTGCTTGAGGCTATCGAGGGCCTTCTGCAATTCGCTGACGAGCTGGTATGCAAGATCGCTCCTGCCCGCAGCCAGACACGAGGTCTTCAGGTCGGTAATCATGCCGATCTGGTTGCCGCGCGCTTTGATCGCCACATGCTCCAAGTTCCACCACGGGCTCTTGGTTTTTCTGAGCTTCATTTTCTGTTGGTGGAATTCGTTGGCTAGGCTAAACCGCTTCCTCACAAATCTCGGGAAACGGTCTTCCTCCAGAATGCAGATCCAATCAAAATCAAAATCTCCGCCGTTTTTCTTGGCTGTCTCGGAATGAAGCACGTACGTGCCTTTCAGAAACAGTTGCTGTGCTGCGATCTGCTCACTCAGCTTGCACGATGCCCGGCATCCTTGCTCATCCAGACTGCGAGTGAGCTGCACCATGAGTTCCGGCAAACCGATGTGTTCGGCGGGTAACAGGTCCTCACACATGCGGATGGGATATCGAACGCAGAGGCCGCGCTTGGACTCGAGTTCCACAATGGCCTGCTGTTTGGGGATCCAGTCAGACGCCGCGTACAGTTTTCCATCGTGGACAAAGAGGTATCCGTCGTCGGCCAATGCATATGCCGGCAGGCGAAATCCTCCTCCAGTCGCCGCTTTGAAGGCCCAGCGAGCGAGCAGGCGGTTGAGTTGGTTGTTGATGTAGGGATAGCGGACGATATTGCCGCTGGTATCAGCCAGCAATGCGCCTTCCACAATCCTGACCTCGTCCTCCTGGTTCTTTTCAGCATCATCAAGACCCAGGAGTTCGAGCAGTTCCTGATACCGGCCTTCGCTGATGGAATCGTTCAACTTGCGCACCTGCCCGAGAGCTGCGGGCAGGATCTCAAGCTGGACCGAGTCATCGGGTGCATGTTCGATGAGCGTGTAGCTGGACTCAAACTCAAGCTTGCGCGAGAATTCGCGAATCCCCAAAACCGCCGGCCCACGGAACCTGCGGCCTTTGCCGAAGACCGAATACATCAATACGGGTACTTTCAGGCCGGGTTTTACTGCACTCTCGGGCAGAACAATGTCAGCGTCGAGCAGCTCCGCTGTATCGTCCTCCATGACCTTGAAGGAACCCTTGGCTTGCGTTTTCTCGAACGCCAGCCGGAACTGATAGAAGCAGTCTTCCGGCAGTTGAAGTTTTGAGAACAATGACCGCCGAATCCATCCCCGGCAATCGTTGGTCCCCAGAATGTGGTCTTCAACCACCAGTACCGCTACATCGGGCTCCTCGATCACCACCTTGCAGGAGGAGACCAGGATGCCGAAGTAGACGATGGCTGCTTGCGGCCAGTGCTGAAAGCGCTCCGCAATCGATTGGCTGTGGTCCTTGTCGACAAAGTAGAATTTGCCATCTTTGGACGAGCCGCTCGCCCCCACTAATTTGTAACTAGTGTTTTTGAATTTGAGGTTTGCCATTGCGTTTTCGACCTGCGATTCCTCGTAGGCATCAAGAGGCTCCGTAGGCACGTTCACAGCAGCGACTTTGATTCCCGGGTACAGCGCATTGAGAAGCGTGTTCTCAAGCGTCGTCTCCAGATTCGTGAGCCTTTGGCTCACATTTCCGTTTGAGTCGATGTCAAGCGTAACAACCTGCTCGAGTGAAAACCTGTTGGTTTTGCTGCTATTCTTGTTCATCTGATTGACTCCTTAGCTTTTTGTTCGGGTGACCCGACGAAGCTAAAGAGTTTTTGCTTTCCGCAAGCTCCCGTCTTCGCTTGGCCTTCCCATTTCGGGTTTCTGGCCAGGCATCGACGTCAGCCGGGTCAGCACATATCCCTACATAAAGCGTGTAGGGTCTCCAAAGGACCTCAAGCCCAATAGCTGCTTGTCGGCCTTTTTGAAATTCGTGCTAACTCGTACCCGTCGCTGGTTCAGCTTCGGGACAAAGCCTGTTTCACAATCTTCGGTTCGTTTCCACTGATCTCCGGTACGGCCTTCCAGGCGAGCAGCGTGTAAAACACCTGACCGGACTTGAATGCCTGTACCAGTACCTCTCCCTCGTTCGCAATCTCCTGGCCTAGTTCCGGCTTCTCGCTGGAGCTCCCGGGCTTGGGTAGGAAATAGCGCAGGTTCTCGTCCCTCATTTCCTGTCGACGTCGGCGGCCGTTCCGGCCCGCCGCAACTTCCACCGCAGTACTAGTCGCTGTTCTGGTTCCATCCATAGTTCATTCCTTGCGGTTCATTTGTACTGATTGAACGATGCCTCCTGTGCGGCGGCATCCCTCCGCTCTCCTTCAATCAGCCGCTCCCCATAGTCGGCGATCAACAGACCGTTGGGGTTCTCCCGCGAGCGTCTCTCCGTGATCAGGCGGATATTAAATTCGCCGATCAGTTTGTCGGTGGTTTCCTGGTGATCGCGCACGCGATGAATTTCCTTCACCCCAAATGCGGTGAAACTTAGGGGATTGTCTTTTACGGGCTCCAAAGAGCGCAGATGGAACACGGAGGTAATTTGATTGTCCTGAATGTTGCCGACGATGTTGTCCTTTTGGATTGTTGTCAAGGTAGTGCGGCGCAGGTTCATTGTCATCATGTTCAGGCCATCTGCCCAATTGCGGCTTACACTTTCGGGCGAGAAGTTCAAATATCGTTCCAGGAACATGCGTACGTAAGCTTGCTCCTCGAAAGCGTTCGGCTCGGAGTTGGTCCCGGAGGATAAGAAAACCGGCTTTCCCATCGCCGATTTCCCGCTGACTACGCTCGCTGCGCCACTCGCATCCACTCGAATAACCATCGGCGGCTGCAGGCGGACGAAGGCGGCGAATGCAACCGCAACCAGAGCAGTTGGAACGCAGAGAAACGCCAGGAGCATTGCGCGGTTCGCGTAGGCGCGCAAGGCACCATCGTGCTCGTAGTAGCGGCTGTAGCGTAGCTTTTCTTCCGCCTTCTCTTTTTCTGTGGAGTCCTTCGTCTTTAGCCACATAGCTTGTTTCTCCTGCTTCTAAACAGCCGCCCGAAAAGCCTGCCAACCAGAAATGCGATCAAGGTTGTGGGGCTCCACGGTCGAAAATTGCTGTCCATCGGTTCGTAAATCGGTCCTTTGGACCACGGTCGCATGGTATGAGCCTCCTTTCGTGCTCACGCCCTCTGCTCGTTGCTTCTGTCGTTCCCAATCATTACGCTCCGGGTAACCCTTCCTGCATGAAACGCGACCGTCTGAGTTAGGCCGATCGGTCGGAAAGTGCTCAAAGCCGTTGGTCGGCGCGGCGCGGCGCCATCTCCACCGGAAGCGCCAGCATCGACCGCGGCCGTGAGGTGGTCCCCGTTGCCCTCTCCCCCCGATGCAGGAGGTGTGGGTGCGACGCCGTTCACAGCACTCATAATTCCTCTGCGGATGCTTTGTGCCATGCTCGGTGGGGGAGGGGGGGCGGAAGCCGAAGCAACTGCGGTTGTCGCGCTGGCACTGCCGGAAGCTCCAGCGACTAATGCAGCCCCCGCCCCAGACGCTGCGCTCGCGCCGGCGGCAAAGCCGCTAACACCAGAAATCAATGCGGCAGCAGCGGCCGCACCGGCCCGCACCATCGAAAAAGCCGACGAACCCACGTCGCCTGAGATTAACCGTCTGGCAATTAATGGAATCAGTCCCAACGCCAATGCGTAGAAGATGCTGACCAGGCCGAGCACGGTCGATTCTGAACTGCCTTGGAAAAAACCGCTCAGAAATCCCCGGTTCATTACTTCATCGATCCTGTTGAACTGCAGAGCAGTAATTAAGGAGCCGAAAGTGGCATAGAGAATGCCCCAGGCGTTCCAAATCATCACATTCGTCGCGTAGCTTTTTGCTAATTGACCGACCCCTGCCATCGGCAGCAGCGCTAGTACTAAAGGCCCCAGCACATAAAGCACACAGCCATAAAGGACATAAAAGAAGCCAAAGACAACCACCATCATCGCGTAGATCAGGTAAGCGGCAAGAATCATCAGCGCCGTGGTGATCGCCGCAAAGCTAGCGTTGATTGCAGGTAGGATGGAAGCGACGCCATTGGTGCTGAACTGCTCTTTCAGTTGGTCCATCCAGCTCAGGAACATGTCACCCGCTCCGGAGCTGTTCTCTATGAACTGTGCCGTCTGGTTGAAGGAATCGTTTACCTCACGAAAGACCGTGCTCCAGTTGGCGAGCAGGATGGCAATGACCAGATACTTGATTCCGCTGACTGCGAGCGACTGCAAGTCGCCGCCGCGCATGGCCGCTTGGTAAAGACCGATGAGGAATCCGATCAGCAAGATCGTGTAGCTGATCCCGACGACCGCCGGTATGATCGCGGTCCGGTCAATTCCGTTCAACCCTTGTTGTAGGAGCTGTTGGAAATAGAACATAACTACTGCGACCTCCGCTGCAGGGCCTGGCCGGTGTTACTCCGCAAAGTGTTTATGTCGCCGACACTGAACTTCAGTTGGGCGCCGGCATTGGCAAGATCAATCGAGCGGACTCGTATCAGCTCTGCCACTGCCGACTGTGTGTAGGCATTCGCACGGACGAGCCAGGCCGAGGCCTGTGCCTCGAGAATCGGGGCGCTACCGGGCGCCGCATTTTGAAGTTGCTGGTTGATCTGATCGGCAGCGGCCAGCTCTATGTCAGCTAAAGCATCCATTTGCACCGCTCTCTTGAGTGCAGCCTGGGCCTCGGCGTCGCTCATGTCCACCAGATCGCGGACTGGTGGCGGAGCATCGGCAGGAGCGATCGCCGCTCCGTACACCGCAACATAGTCTCGAGCGACCTGCGCGATAGCCTTCGGATCGTGCGATAGCAAAGATTGCTCGAGTTGCTGCGGTGCGGGTAGAGTCGCACTGTTGGTTGGCAGCCGGTACAACTGACTTAGCTGCTTCAACTGACCTCGCAACTGTCCCGCTAGTCCACGCGCGCTATTGATGGCAGCAATGGGATAAACCACCTGCTGCTCAAAATCCGCAGCTTGCTGCTGGATTTGCTGAATGGAGGACAGCGGCTGGGCGACGACATTCTTTAGCAGCCCGGAGATCGTATTCAGGCCCGCCGAGATGATGGCGCAACAGGGATCCAGACCAAACTGTGCTCGTGCACGCGTGGGAGCCAACACCAGCAGCAATGCCAAAGCTGCAATGAGCGCCACTTTCGATTTCAAAAAAGACCACGCGCATCGAAGGAAGTGATTGGGAGATTTCCAGTTCATAAACTCACCTGGTCAAAATCTGTTGCATGCCATTACGGAGATTTCTGGTGGCGTCGGCGCTCTGTTTGCGCAAGGTGTTTGAGTGCGCGAGTTTCGCGGCCTCCTGGCGAAGCTCCGCCGCCAGCAGCTTCTGGAGCATCGCTTGATTTTGAAGAGCGGCGGCCTGCGCTTGGGTGGTTAGGAACGACGCGCTGCCGGGAGCGGACAACCCAGCCTGTGTCTCAAGCCCATCGGCCACCGTTAACATCTGTTCGCTAGCCTGGTCCGAAATTATCGCCGTCTTCAGCGCTCCCAAGGCGAGCGCGTCGTCCATATCCATCATGTTTCTCTGGGCGGGCGTCGCTTGCTCGGGTGGCGGCAGCGACTGGTAAACCTGTGTGTAGGACGCGCTGATCTGGGTCAGGTCGCCTGCCTGCCGACTGCGTAAGCGGGTTTCCAGCTGCTTGGGATTGACTAAGGTCGCGCTGCTCATCTCGATGCTATGGACCTGTGCGGCCAGATTCGAGAATTGCGCGCGCACTTGCGCCACCTCGGCGCGAGTTTGATCGATGAGGGTGATTGGCCACACAGCCTGCTGCTCGAAATTTCTGATCGTGGTATTGACCGTCTGAATCCCGTCCAATACCTGCCCAATGCTGTTGTTGAGCGTGCCGGTGATGGTGGTCAACAGTGAGATGATGTCGGTAACGCCAGCCCTCGCCGCCACCGGGGCCAAGAGCAACAAAAAGATCAGACAGAGCGTGAGAGCTACTTTCATGGAAAGTTTGTTTGTCACCGCCGCACTCCTTCCACTGCCTGCCTCGATTGCTCCTCCTCCAGCGGCTCAACCTCCGCAAGGCCCTGCGGGAACCTCTCGGCCAGCTCCTGATAACGCTCGATCAGTCGGGCCTGTGAATGCGTTGAAAGCCACCAGTTTCGGTACAGCCTTTCCCGCGCATACGTGGTAGTGATCCAGTAGTCGACCGGGGTAGGAACTATTCGAATGGTGTGGGTTGTCTCGGCCTTTTCGCCGATCACGATCAGCGCATCGGCACTGCGGCCTTTCCGGGGAGCACTGAACTGTTTGATCTGGTGGAGCGCCGTCTCATTGAGATGCAGGTGGTCACGCAAGACCGTCATGTCGCCGGGCTGCTGACCTACGATCTTGGTGCTGGAATTTTTCATGATGCCGGCGCCGTGAGCTCGCGGTTTGTCCTGGGACCCGACAAAGTCTTCTGCGGTCTGGCTGATGCCCCACACGCTCGAATTGCGTTTACGCGCCGTGCGAAACAGCTGGACAACTTCGGGTGCCAGCACAGGAGAGTCGAGCAAAAACCAGCACTCATCGAGCACGGTAATGCTCGGCTGTCCGGTTTTGCCTGAAGCGCGATGCGCCATTGCGTGGGCAATCAGCAGACTCATCGCCGTTTCCAGACGCGGGTCGTCCGCTAGCTGCTCGACGTTGAAAAACAGCAAGGAATTATCGAGAGAGATAGTTGTCGGCTGGTCGAAGAGTTTCGCGTAGATCCCCTTCTCTCCGGTCCAACTGCGCAGCTTGATGGCCGCGAGATGTGCCTCGTCCATCACACGCTGGTTCCTCTCTTCATCTCTCCATTGCGAGAGCTCATCGCGAAGATCGGAGAATGTCGGAATGGGATTCGACGGACGAATGGCGGCGCGCTTGTAGGTCCTCAACACTGCTTCGCTGATCAGATTGTCTAGCAACTCCGTGTCCTCGGCGGGACTCTCGCCGAGCATGTGACGCGTGAGATTCTTGAGAAATGCCACTTGATCTTTGGCCGGGTGCTTTTCCCCTTTTGGCAAGTCCCATGGATTAATCGTCTCCCCGGCATCCAGTGACATCGTAATCATGCGACCACCCATGAGCTCTACTAAGTGCCGGTATGAGTCTCCGCGCTCGATGATCGAGACCAGTGGATTGGCGCGGGAAGCCATCAGAATCAATTGCTGGACCATGAAGGTTTTGCCGCCGCCACTTTTGGCCATGATGAGCATGTTGGCATCGCTGAAGGAGGGGTCGAAGGGAGAAAATGGAATAAGCTGCCGATATGGCGTCTCCAGCAGGAACAGCGGCGAACGAGCGGTCCCTTTCCACGGAGCTTCCACCGGGAGCAGGTCCACCGCGTTGCTCGTCAGCATGTCCTGCTCGCGCCGATCGATCTCTGCCGTGCCGGGCAACGAGCTGAAAAACAGCCTTCTTTTCGCCAAGGTCTCGGTGATTGCCTTGGCGCCGTTCATCCGAGAAATCGCGTACAGAAGTTGCTGGCGCCGGTTGCTGATGACCCGTTCGGCTTCCTCAAATTCACTGCGGGTGACAGCCGGCTTTGATGTTCTAGTCGCGACGACCAGGCTTAGCTTGGCGGTTTTGATGGAACTGGCGATAATCTCCTGCTGCACCTTCAACAACTGGGCTTCGGCTACTTGCGCTTCCACATGCACGCGGAACCCGCCGCGCGTGTCCCGTTGAGCGGCCTGCATCTTTCTGAGACGGCTTTTGTACCCCTTGAGGACCTTGGTCTGATCGGGGACAGTGAGCTGGGCGCTCACCACAATGGGAAACTCAAGTGCTGCCAACTCGCGGAGGATACCGGGAAAGGTAGCATCGGGGAGTTCTTTCAGGCTGACAACTGAATAGAGCAGTCCACCGATGTTCAAGTACGAATCCGTTTCATCGACGATGCTGGTATTTGCGAGTTGTTCGCGCGCACTGCGATATTCCAGATGCTCCTCGCCTGGAACATAGCTGCGCGTATCCCGCTCAATGGGATTCAGCGCGCGCTTGGTTTCGATGAACAGCTCCTGATCGGTGAGCCGGCGCGGTCTGAGGTCCGCTGCCTGCATGGTGCTCTCCAGGCCGACCAACAAGCTTTCGAATTCCGCCAGTAGTTCCTCATGCTCGCGTCGGCAGCGCTCAATCGAGGTTCTCGCAGAAAGGCTCAAATCGAAACCGTGCCCGCTGGTTTTTCCGGTGACCCGATGGTGAACCGCCGGATCCCAGATCGGGAATATGTGGAGCAGCGGTCGCAGGTAGTGGCCGGCTTCAGCTTTCGCTCGCCACATCTGAAGCCGGGCACTGTCGAGCGCACGGCCAATTTCATGACCAGAGCGGTCTTGCGCCTCGTAGCTTTCAAGCAGGTTCCCAAGGTCTTCAACAACCTCGTAGCGGACCTGCACTCTCATGCTCTGTTCGGGAATGGATTTGAGCAGTGCGCCCAACATGATCTTGTTCAGGTTGCGCTCCTGGTCGCTGGCGAAGTATGACGCGATGCCTTGCACCTCATATCCGGCCACCAATGCGCCGCTGGTGCGCACCATTACATTGTCCAGGTAATCGCGCACCGGCAGCAGTTCGCAGAGTGCAGGGTCCTGTAGCTTATTTTGGTGGCGATCCTGGGTCACCGGCGATGTCACAGAGATCACTGCTGCTCCTTTTTGAAATAGCTGCCACGCAGCTGACGGTCGCGCGCCATGGCGCAGTAGGCCCGCGGTTTTGTGTGCCAGTAGAAGAGGTCTCGCAAGTAACCTCGTGGTTTCCCATACTTGAAAATCAGCAACAGCGGAACTATGGAAAGCGGCACGCCATA
>DATNAF010000183.1:0-6278 GCA_035572845.1 Terriglobales bacterium | reverse complement strand
TTATCTGCTCCATCGTCTCAATCAGGATGGGCAGCTTGATCACCGACGCGGTGGGAACAACCTGGTCAGCGTTGATGGCGATGGTTTCGCCGGTTTTGAGATTGGCGGCGTAGAGCCCGACTTTGCCGTGATGCTGCTCGGCCATCGCTTGGACTTTTTGTTGGAGCGCCGAATCGGTTTCACAAACCAGGTTCGCGCTGAAACCGAACAGCAATACAACCAGCAACAGCTTCCTCATTTATTCCTCCAATGGAGTTCGGACGTTGGCCAGCTTGAGTAATTCGAGCGCGACCCGATCAGTCGCGTGGCGCACCACATCGCCTTCGGCGACAAAGCTTCCAGGCACACAGCGGACGCCCAGTGCCTCGATTGCGGCTCGATCCACGACGATGCGGCTGGCGCCTTCGAGCGCATACCGGGCCTGCAATGGTTCGCTGATCGCAGCGGTGTTGACCAGTGCGTAATCGAAAATCGGCGCGCCGGCATGCTCGTACAGCTTTCGTATATGGTCTGCGGCAGTGAGACCGAGACTCTCGTTCGCTTGCGTCATCAAGTTACAGATGTAAACCTTTACTGCTTTTGAAATTGCAATAGCTTCGGGAATCCCGTGTACCAGCAGGTTGGGAACGAGGCTGGTGAAGAGCGATCCGGGGCCGATTGTAATGATGTCGGCTTTGGCGATCGCGTCAAGAGTTTCTGGCAGCGGCTTGGCGTCTTCTGGCACCATCCGCAAGCGGACGATACGCAGTTTACTGGCGGTTATGTTAGTTTCGCCGAAAACCGTACTGCCGTCGTTCATCTCCGCTTCGAGTTGGACATTCGCGATGGTCGAAGGAAAGATGGTGCCGCGAGTCGCCAGTATCTTCGACGACTCCCGCACAGCTTCGGCAAAATCTCCAGTAACAGCGGTTAGAGCCGTGACAAACAAATTCCCGAAGTTGTGTCCCTCAAGCCCAGAGCCGCCGGAAAAACGATATTGAAATATTCGCGAGAGCAGCGCCTCGTCCTCTGACAGAGCAACCAGGCAATTGCGAATGTCGCCAGGCGGAAGGATGTTGAACTCCTTGCGCAGTCGCCCGCTGGAGCCGCCATCATCGGTAACCGTTACAACAGCGGTTAAATCGCGCAGACGGGGCCGTTCAGCAGAGATACCAGAGATCGCGGTTCCGGAGGCCTGGTGTGGAGCATATCGTTTTAATCCACGCAGCAAAGTCGAAAGCCCTGTACCGCCGCCCAGGGCGACAATGCGCAGGGGACGATTCCCCATGGAATCGCCAGGCTTTTGGGGAGATTTCACCGCGGTTGAGGCAGGATTTTGTTGCTGAACCCGAGAAGGAGGCACTCGTTCATTATAAGTAGTCGGAACCTCATCGATGCGAATTCAGCGACCCGGTTCTGGTGGAACTTCGGGATACAGCAGTTCCGTAAACCGCGGATCATCGGCCATGTTCTTGAAATCAGGATCGTTTCGTGCCTGAAATCGGTTTGCGACATTCAGTCGGATGGCTTCGCTAAGATTGCGGAGACAGTCCTCGGGGCGATTGGTGAGGCAATCAAGTAGGGCGATTCCGTAGAACGCGAAGTCTGCCTTAGGATTCTGCTTTAGGATCTTCTCCATATGCGAGCGAGCTTCATCGTATCCCCCGGCATTTACCAGTGATACGGCGTAATCATAGTGCTCGCCCAGAGTCTTGAAAGAAGCAGTTGTACGCGAGAGTTGCTGATTGCAGGTGTTCAGATGCATGCGCGCGCGGTCCGCCAGCTCGCGGCTGGGACCGGTGAGCACTTTCTCCAGGAATCCTTTCGCCCGATCAAATTTGTGCTCCTGCATGGCTTTCAGGCCGGACTCGTAGTTTTGCACAGCCTGTGTATATTTTGGGTCGGGAGGCGGAGGCACTTTGGCTGGGGCCGATTTCTGCATTTGCACCAGACGCCCCGAACTGGGTGCAAGTGGCTTTGCAGCCTTAGACTTAGACCCTGAGGTTTTGGATTTTTCTGGTACCCGCTTCTTCATCCCGCTATACCCTCTCGGAGTCCGGGCAGAACTTCAGGCATAACTGTCTGTGGAAATCTCAGTTGCTCGCGAACAGATTTGTTGAGTACGTGTTCGCTGGACGTAAACTGGTTTTTATACGCGGAATGTGATGGTTACGTCAAATCGGCAGCTTACGACAGCGGAGCGTTCATGCTGCGCAAGTCAATGTTCTTGTACTCGCCGCGCATGATGCCCGCACGAATCTGCTTCACAGTTTTGCCCTTTTTGGTCATTTCATAGGCGTAAAAAGCTTCCTGCATACAAGTAGAGCAGTGCGATCCGTGATCGCCCTCGAAACAGCTGTGTAGGCTCTTGTGTCCGGCGCTGCGATCGCAATAGCAGTAACAGGGAAGCTGATAGAGCACCCGAGGCACCTTAGCTGCAGCTTCGTATGCCCGTTCCTGATACTCGTAACGCAGATCCATGTCCTTGAGCTGGTCAGCCGAGGCGATGGGCGGTAGCTTCTCGCCTTTGGCAGGAGCCGTTGCATGGTAGGCAGGGACTTCGTTGTCGGCGAACTGTGCGGAGGTGGAGATGGCCAATAGAGCCACGATGATTGTGCCAAAGATGCGTTTCATATGAGAAATCCCTTGCTTTAAGAACGTTCGCGCTGCACCAGCTGGACTTTTATGAACTCAGTGCATACGATTTAGCCCACGAAGTCCATTCGGTCCACTGCATCTACTTGTAAATCGAATACTGTTTCTGAGGTCGATTCATCTTGATTGTGATCTGCTGCTGGGGCTGATTGATCTCGATGTCATTGCCGTAAGTCTGCAGCCCGGGAGCGATTGCCTGTATCCGCATCTTGCCATAAGGCACATAGTCCAATGAAGCTTTGCCATCGGGATCGGTCTTTAACTCGGTTCCCCCTTTGGATTCCTTACCGTCCTTGCTCACGGGATGCAGGATTACGCTAGCATTGCGCACCGGTTTGCCGTTGTAGCTGCGGACTACGAGAAAATCAATGTGTGCGTCTGAATCTTTGCCACCGCTGCCGGCCCAAATTGTGGGTGCGTAAAGCACAGCCGCAATAGCGAGCAGCATCGACATACGTCGAAATCGCAACATGGGAGCGACCTCTCCAGAGAAGTACCACTACATTGTATGCGGAAGGCCTGGGCGAAGTCATGAAAATGGGCGGTATGTCGCCAGTCAGCGGGTGGTTACGTCCCGCTTCGCTTCAGCACTGGAGGCTTGTCATCATCGCCGGTGTGCTTGCGCAACACCGGACCGCTTGATTTGCCTGGATCGATCTTGCGTCCACGCGTTAATTGCATTAAACGCGCCTTCACTTGATCGAATTCGCTGGTGGTAACGATGTAGTCCTGGCGCGCGGGTAGTACTTCCAATTCGGCTTCGGCGCGGCGAATGCGATCTCCATTCATGGGATGCGTGGAAAAAGCGCGCGCGACGAAGCTCTGTTTCGTCTTTTCCTGGGCCTCAAGCTTCTCGAAAAAATCTACAAACGCGGTGGGGTCATAGCCGGCCGAATATTCGTATTCGAGCCCTAAGAGGTCGGCTTCGCGCTCGGCGTCACGACTGAATTTCAGAAAAGACATAGGCACGGCAATGCCTGAAAATTCCCTGATCGCGGCTCCTACCGGACCTCCTACGAAGATGAGCGGCAGGGAAGCGAGGTTCCAAATCTCCTGTTTGGTGGCGTTGCGAGTGGCATGACGTGCGGCAACGTGGGCAATTTCGTGCGCCATTACGCCGGCGAGTTCTGCTTCGTTGTCGGCGGCCAGAATGAGCCCGGAGTTCACATAGAAAAATCCGCCCGGCAACGCGAAAGCGTTCACCTGCTCATCGTCAATCACTTTAATCGTGAATGGAACCTGAGCATCGGAGTGCTGCACTAGCGTTTGTCCGATTCGATTTACATATTCAGTGATGACCGGATCGGTAATCAGCGTCGTCCTCTGCTCTACTTCTCCCGCGAGTTCACGGCCCAGGGCCTGCTCTTTTTCGACGGAATAGAAGTTCAGGCTCTTCCCGATTCCACGATCGCCAATTTTGGAAACGTCATATTTCGCCGCCAGTCTCCTGGCTTCTTTCTTCAAATCCGTCTTAGAGGGCTGATTGGCGGGCAATTGCTGACTGAATCTTTGCGGTGGCGTGCCTGCCCAGGTGTGCGAAGCGGCGTCCTGATCTGGCGAGCTGTCCTCGAGCGTCCAATTAAATGGATCAGGAGTCAGCGTGTACTTTGCTGGTTGCGGCTGCTTCTTTGATTCAGCGGCTTCGGAAACTGTCGGCGATACCGTGGAAGCATGGATCGAAGGCTCATTCTGGCTTAAAAGCCAAGGTGTCGCGAACGGATTACTAACCGCATCCGCTGCCGATGCGTTCTGAGCCTGGCAATACGCGGTACACAGGAAAAGAAAGGAAGCAATTGCCGCGGTCAGCAGCAAGGAAAACGGATTGAAGATCGAGGAGCTACCCTGCTCGCGGCGCAGTCTTGCGATATTGCATTGCGTGTTGCGGCGACCACTGCCCCGGATTCGGCCCATGAGACAAGCGTTCCAAACGACCTTCTGCCGTTCGGAAACTGTCTATTGGGATACACATTTCAGGGTTGCTGTTGCCTTTATCTTGCTAACACGCACTACTGCTGTTCCAGCGACGGATCACGCGATACTCGTGCTCGTAGCCCAGAACGCTCATCGTACCGGTGTTTAGCGCGAATAATTTGCCTTCTCCGGGCGGCAACCCGAGCCAAACCGCCGTAAGAATGCGCAGGACGTGGCCATGTGCGAACAGCGCAACGTCGCCATCTACTTTGGAGCAGCGCTCAATTAGACGCGCCACTCGCGCCCCGACGTGCTCTACCAGCTCTCCCTGCACTACTCCATCGCGCCACAGCTGCCAGGAGGGATTCTCTTTGCGGATATCCTGCGTGCTGCGGCCCTCATAAGCTCCGTAATCCCATTCTTTAAGGTCATCTGTGACCTCCGCTTGATCTCCGAATCCGACCAATCGGCAGGTTTCGCGTGCGCGAGACATGGGACTTGTCAGCACCAGCGCGAATTTACGTCCCTTCAAACGCGGCGCCAGCTCCTGCGCTTGTTTCAGACCGTTTGCCGTAAGCGGAAGATCGGTGCGTGAAGTGTGTGCTCCAGACAAGGACCATTCGGTCTCGCCATGCCGGAATAACCAGATTTCCTGATGGGGTTCGCTCATATTCTCCCAGTCCTTCGATCAGATTGAGGTTCTACTGCGACCGCTATTTGACATCAGTGTTTGTGACGATTGAATAAATGGTCACGAACGTCGGGCCAAAACTCCTTTACAACGTCAAAAGCTGCATCGAAACCGATCTGTATGCCCATGCGGGAAGCGAAATCGCCGGCGTTGCGCTCGTTGTCGGGATAGTATGCCGTCGCAATCCCGCCGGTAGTCGCGCTCGCAAGCATCTCTGACGCATTGAAAACCTGTCTTCCCGAATCGGTACGGGTGACGAATACCCGGCTGATCGCGTAAATTCCGCGCCGAAAAACGTTGCCTTGCATCATGCGGTAGTACCGCGGGTCAGTATGTAGCAGCGAAGGATACACTCCAACTCCAAACATCTCGCCGGTAAACGCGTTTGCGATGTCCGCGCCATAGCGTTTGCCGTAACCTTCGGCGCCCTGACCGTATCCTTCGTGGTCGTTAATCGCCTGTTCCAGCCCAGCCTGCGCAGAAGTTTCGAGGAAAGTGTAAGGATTAAAGAAGCTTTTTCCGGCCAAAGCGAACTTTCCGGAGGTTCTAAGTGGCGGCGCCTTGGTATCAAGGCCATCTACAGTCAGATAATTGGGGATATTAACGCCAAGTACGCGCTGGTCCTGGGTCTTTGAAGCGCCGGATGCCGCCGAATCGGGCGCAGTTGATTGCGCAAAACATGCCGAAACACACATCAACGCCGCGCTGAAGACCCAGAGCTGAGATTTTTGCATCCGGGGAGTGTATGGCCGAAGCCGCAGATTGGCAAGTGCGACGAAAATCGGCGACCAACAAGGTCCAATAATGGCTATTTCCAATTCCGAGAATGCGATGAAACCCGCCGCCCGAGGGCCGCGCCTGGATAAAGAGGTGTTCTTCCTGAAAAGCGAGCAGTTCGATATCGGAGAGTCTCCGGAGGGTTCTTTTCCTGAGAACAGGGAAAAAATACAGGCAAAATTGGCTGCTGGGTTTTAGAAACCCAAATATTGCCCAAAATTCGCGATTTTAGCTCTGAGCTGAGGAAACGAACAGGGAAGAACAG
>DATNAF010000182.1:0-3649 GCA_035572845.1 Terriglobales bacterium | reverse complement strand
CCGAAGACCACCGAGCGCATTCCCGAATTGGTCGCGCGCGATCGCAGCAGACGGCGTGCCTCCGTTTATGACTTCGATCCGATCCGCCCGTGGAGGTTGAGTTCCATTCCTTACCCACTCATCGAGATTGCGCATGGCTCCGGACACGATGTAATGCACCGGAAAGTCACTCAGTCCAACCCTAGGAGTGCAATTGAAGGTGAACGGCCAGAACGGCGTGACTACCTCCGAATTCAACTCCTGCAAGGTCTTCAGTGACGGGAGCCAATTGAAGACCGAAGTTCCATCGGAATGAGTAGCGCCCGGTACTTCATAGAGCCGGTAGCGATCATTTGGGTCGTCGCTGTCAGGACGGCGGGCATCGTAGATGCCCAGCACCATATCTTCCACGAGAAGGCGGATAACGGGAACGCCGATATTACGGACCATACGCCGCGGATCGCCGGCCGGGATACGTTGGCCACATTGGTTCAGCGACGTAGGGCCGCCGCCGTCCTTCATCAAATAGCCATCCCAGATAGGTAATCCGCTCTCGAGTTTCGGGAGTGAATGAAAGGCAGGAATATAGGCCTGCAGGTCTCCGCCGGTCTGGGCGTACAACAAAAGTCTTTCGACTTTCAGGTCAGCAAGCGGCCTGGAGGCAGAACTGCTCTTCAGCAGCGCTCCAACCTGGCTGACGATGTCCCACCGAAGACCCGTTTCCATCTCGTAGTCATAGTTATTGCCTGCGGCTGGACACGGCTTCAGCGGATGTTCGGGATTCGCCATCATCATCGTGCCGTAGCGCTTTGGATCAAACTTTCGCAGCGCCCGAATCGTCGCCGGAAACATGGTGATCCCTAAGGACACGTCACCGTGATCGATCATGTAGTAGTTGGTGTAGCCCCACTGTTCCGGAAAGTCGTATCCCCTGGCGGGGCTGAGCATATCCACCCACACGGTTCCACTGAAGCGTTTCGGATCGATCGGTCGTCTGACTATAATCCGCGTCGTGTATGGGGCGTCAGAGTCCCTTACCTTGACCGCCCCTTCTGAATCCCAGTCATAGACATTGGCTGTTCCGCTGATGAAATACTCTTCTTCCATGTAGTTGTACGCGGGCAAGTTCAGCGGTGTCTGTGAATCCAACGACGACATGAACATCCGGGACTCGCGGTTCTCGGGAATTGGACCTGCCACGCGTGGTACCGGCGTTGCCTTTGTTGCTTGCGCGTATGCTGAAAGCATGCAGCCTGCAAGCATTAGAACGAGAACAGCTATACGAGTCTTCATCTTGTCCGCCATGTCGGGTAGCGCTGCAGCTATGGGAGTAACCCGTCAAACTTTGGAATCAGGTATTCGCGCGTGAAGCGCTGGTGATCGAGCAGGGACTGGACAACCTTCTTCATGTCCGCCTCTTTGACGGCGGCATCAATCATGGCTACACCCTCTTGTGCCCATGCGGCGCGTTCGTCCGGCGTGACTGCTTTGATTGGCGCGCCGGCATCATCTTCGAACAGCACGAAGCCAACCACACCGTCTCTGGCACCGCCGCTCGAATTGATCATCCGAAGTTTGGCGAGTCCCTGGTCGATGTCATGTTTCGGAACGTTCGGCGTCAGATTGACGGGAATATCGTTCAGTCGGTTCACAACCGAATACGCGCCGAACATCACCTTGGTGAAATCGGCGTTCACCTTTCGTAGAAGTACATCGCCCTCGATGTAAAGCGCCGGGACCTTTGTCTCGTAGAAGAACTCCAGTACGAGTGGGCTCACGGTCTCGGGCGCCGCGTCGTTCCCAACCGTCACGTAGACCTGTCGCTTGAATCCTTGTCGCAGAAGGGATCGGGCAATTGGCTTCAGGTATGCAAGTCCCTCAGAAGGACTGACGTGAACGGTGCCGCGCCCAATGATGCCGTCACCTGGATATGTGAATTGGAGATAAGGAAAGACGAGGCCGTTTGTTTCTTCCGCCATCTTCAGCGCGAGTGCCTCTGCTGCCACGTACTCGCAGTCAACCGGAAGCACGCCATGTGCTTGCACGTTCCCAATGGGAATAAAGATCAGATCGTTGTACTGGAGGTACTTTTCGACTTCAACATTTGTTAGTCCCGTGAAATAACGAGACCGAGGAGGTGGCACGGGCGCTGGCGCCGGCGCAAGCCCGGGCGTTGGCGGGGGTGGGGCCTTGGGCAACTGAGCCTGTGCGGCAAGAGCAATGAAGAGCGACAGAGTTCCTGAAACGAGACTAGCTTTAAGTGATCGAGATGATTGCATTTCGAATGTCCTCGTCGTTATGGCTTCGTGAACATCCATCCGTACTGGGGAAGGATGTGCTCCTGAGTGAACTTGTCGTGGTCGCGCATCGCCTGAAGAACGGCTTTGATGTCGAGGTTCTTGATCGCCTGCTCGATCATCTCCGTGCCTTCCTTCGCATATTGAACACGCTGTTCCGCTGTCACGGACTTGGCTGGTCCTGTGTGGTCGGTATAGTCGCTCATGTAGAAGCCCACAGTTCCGCTCTGAGGCCCAAGCGGAAAGAGGTTGTTGATGCCCGGATCGGCAGGGTGCGGCGGCACCGGCTCGGAAAGATTGATTGGAATATCGTCAAGCCTTCCTGCGATCGCGTAAGCGCCATACATTAACTTGCTGAATGCCGAAGCGGCATTCGGTGCTGCGGGACTCTGTGGTCCAGATCCTGCAGCCCCAGCAGGCGTCGTCGCGGGACGCGGGCGACGAAAGGCCGTCGATTCGAGATGAACGATTGGTACGTGCGTTTCGTCGAAGAATTCTCGCACTAGAGGACTCACCGTCTGGAATGAAGGGCCGTGACCTGTGATGTAAATCTGCCTTCGAAAACCCTGCCGCAGCAACGAGTGGGCAATGACCTTCAGATACGCAGTTCCCTCCGAAGGGGTAACGTGCACGGCTCCTCGACCGACAACCGTGGCATCCGGAAAGAAGTAGACCATTCCGGGAAGAACCAGACCGTCTGCCTCTTCCGCCAGCTTCATGGCATATGCGAGTGGTCCAACGTATTCGGCATCGAGAGGGATTTCTGAGTGGGGTTCTACGGTGCCGACCGGGATGAAAATCACGTCGTTGCGTTTGAGATATTGCTCGATTTCCGTATTCGTCAGACTCGTGAGCAGGCGAGTCCGCATTTGGGGAACCGCTTGTCCCCAAACCAGGGAGGCACTGAAAAGCATAAATAAAGAAATAGCTAGTCTTCGCATTTAGCACTCCGTAGCTCTCAAAAGAAGCACGACAAGAATCTGTTAGGGCACTGCTGCTGAGTGCTCGTATTGAGTTTCATCGAGGAACTTGAGCTGCCCTCGCGTGGGATCGAAGATCCAGTTAAATAAGCATCCGACAAACAGCAGCCCTGCAAAAAGCGTCGCCAGAATGAAGCCATAGCGGGCCCCACCAAAGGCGTCGCTTACTGCTCCCATTGCGAGGGGACCAACCGCTGCTGAAACGCAGGTAAAGAACAAAAGGACCCCAGATACTGCGCCATGCTCCGATTTTGGGAAGCAGCTGATTCCTTTTGAATTGAGGGTTGGATAAATCACGGACATGAAGAGCCCAGAAAGCGGCAGCAGGTAGACCGCTGCTCCTGTGCCGCCGAATACCGCACCGACGAAGCAAATCAGAATCGCCGAGCTCAA
>DATNAF010000181.1:0-10927 GCA_035572845.1 Terriglobales bacterium | reverse complement strand
TCCAGCGCTGAGCGCATACGTTCCCAGCATGATGCGGCGCTTTACCTCGGCACCGAATCCATGATCGCGGGTGCGGCGATACATATCAGAAAGCGATCGAGCATCTTTGGCGCGATAGCCGTAGCGCACGCCATCAAACCGGGCCAGATTTGATGAAGCCTCGGCGGTTGCGACCAGGTAATAAGCTGGGATCGCGTACTTCGTGTGCGGAAGCGAAACTTCGATAATCTCGCAGCCTAGGCCAGCCAGCTTCTGAATTGCGGCTTCGATGGCGCTCCGAACTTCAGCATCCAGGCCCTCGCCTAGATATTCTTTCGCGACTCCGATCTTCATTCCACTGACCGGTTTATCAAGTTCACTGACATAATCCGGCACCGGAACATCGGCGGATGTTGAGTCCATGGGGTCGCGGCCCGCAATTGTGCGCAGCACAATCGCTGCGTCTTTTACGGTTTTTGTTAGCGGACCGATGTGATCGAGCGATGACGCGAACGCAATCAGGCCATAACGCGAAACCCGACCATACGTCGGCTTCAGTCCAACTACGCCGCAGAACGAAGCCGGCTGACGAATCGATCCGCCAGTATCCGTGCCCAGAGCCGCAACTGCCAGATCCGCTGCAACTGCCGCTGCCGATCCGCCTGACGACCCGCCGGGAACGCGGCTGAGATCGCGCGGGTTGTGAACCGGCTTGAACGCGGAATTTTCATTCGACGATCCCATGGCAAACTCGTCGCAATTGAGTTTGCCAAGAACTACCGCGCCCGCAGCTTCGAGGCGCGCAACCGCGGTGCAATCGTAGGGCGGAATGTAGTTGCCGAGAATCTTCGATCCGGCGGTGGTGCGAACTCCCTTCGTGACCAGCACGTCTTTGATTCCGACCGGAACGCCTGCGAGCGGCGGCAGCTTGTCGCCCTTATCTGCGAGACGATCAATTGCCGCGGCCTTTTCCAGGCCGCGCTCGTGAGAAAGCATGAGGTAAGCGCCGATCTTCTGGTCGTCTCTTTCGATTTTTGCGTAGAAAGCCTCAGCCAGCGCGAGGGCGCTAGTCTTTCGCTCCGCAACCGCGGCGCGTGCCGAGTCGATAGTGAGGCCGGTGAGATCCATGTCGAAAGGAAGTCAGAAGTAAGAAGTCAGAATGCAGAATTACAATTCGGCATGCTGGACGGAGGCATTCTGCATTCTGACTTCTTACTTCTTACTTCTGCATTACCTCTCAATAACCTTGGGCACTTTGAAAAAGGTGCCGTCGGCATCAGGAGCGTTCGCCAGCGCAACCTCGGTCGAAAACGATTTTCGCAAGCCTTCTTTCACGTCCTCACGGGAGGCATAAGCAAAGCGCTCGCTGCCTTTCTTTGACTCGTCCACGCCATAGCGATCAGAGACCTGTGCCATTGGCGCAACGTCTGTGGTATCGAGCGCGTTCAACGAATCCACATGCCCAAGAATAGAGTTCAAGTCCCGGACCATGCGAGCGCGCTCCTCTTGGCTCAGTTCCAGGTTGGCAAGATCAGCCACGTAAGCGACGTCTTTTTCGGTAACTTTCATTCCAATTCAGAAGTAAGAAGTAAGAATTCAGAAGTAAAAAAGCTACAGTGCAGGAGTTGAACGCGGGATTTACTTCTGCATTCTAGCTTCTGACTTCTGCATTTCTTTCAATTCCTGTCCCGGGAGCACAAACTCAATTCGGCTGATCTCTGCCGGAGAATAACGGTTCACCGCGAACAGATAGCGGTTGCCTAAGTGCCGCAACTCAGAGCGCCAGCCCGCGTCCGGTACTTCCACCCACAAAACTCCAGCCCGAAAACTTACGGCTCGGGTGCGTGCAGCTACCGCCGACCCGCAGGCCAATGGCCACGCCAGAATCGGGCCGTCAGGAGCATGACGCAAACTGCGAGCGACAACTTTCTCAAGAGTTCCGGCAAGAGATTCCATGGGAAATTGTGATTTTAGCATTGCAGGCAGGCTATCCTCTGCCGCAAAAAAGAAAGGCGTCCGCTCAGGACGCCGCCTCGGATATGCCTATTTTTAGAATAGCAATTTGTAGGGGGTGATTGTGCCAAGTTTTGAGAATTTATTTTTGGATTGCTTTGTGCAGGTTACAAAGAATTCGACGTTTTAGGGGGCTTGACAAAAGTTTTCCACAGGTCGCCTCAGAGAATGCCCGCGATGAATCATTTTCGCCGCCAGCGCACGCCTTCTTTAGTCTGCTCGATCAGAATTCCGTTGGCTGTGAGTTCTGCTCGGATCGTGTCCGAGGCGGCGAAATTCTTGGCGGCGCGCGCTGCCTTCATCTCTTCAATCTTTTCATTGACCTGTTCATCGGAAAGCGCGTTCGATTTCAATAACTCGAGCAATTCTGGGCTGATTTCCTTCTCGCGACCCTCGCTTCTAGCCCAATCCGCTATCCGTTGCATTTTGGGAGCATCATCGTCTTTCAATACCGCAAAAATTTCGTCGAACTGGTCGAGAGTTGAGACCAGCGGCTGTACGTCATCTTGCTTCATTCCGCCTGAATCGATTGCGGCATTGGCGACCCGGGCCATATCAAAAATCGCAGCCTGAGCTTGCGCGGTATTCAAATCCTCATCCAGCGCTTCGCGAACGCGTTGGGAGCTGTCGTTGGCGAGTGTGGTCAAGTTCAGGTCTGACCCCGCAGGGAATTTTCCTGTAACCAATCGCTGGCGAAAATTGCGCAGGCGTTCCACCGACGCTGCCGCCTGCTGCAATCCACCGAAGGTGAAGTTGAGCTGATGGCGATAGGGCACCGAGGCGAGCAGATATCTGATAGACGAAGGTTTGTGGCCTTTGAGCACCAGATCGCGCAGGGTAAAGAAATTGCCCAGGCTCTTGGACATCTTTTCGCCTTCGACCAGCAGAAATCGCGCATGAAACCAGAACTTCACAAAAGGCTTGCCGGTGGCCGCTTCTGACTGGGCGATCTCGTTTTCATGATGGGGAAAAATCAGGTCCTCACCACCGGCATGCAGATCGAAACTTTCGCCCAACTCCTCCATCGACATGACCGAGCATTCAATGTGCCACCCCGGGCGGCCTTGACCAATCTTGCTCTCCCACGATGTTTCGCATGGCTTCGGAGCCTTCCAAAGCGCGAAATCGCGAGCGCTGTCTTTCTCGTACTCGTCAACATCGACGCGCGCTCCGTCTTCCATTCCGCCGAAGTCTTTTTTTGAAAGCTTGCCGTAATCGGGGAACTTTGCGATCCGGAAATAGTAAGAGCCATCATCGGTGCGATAGGCGAATCCTTTTTCAACCAGCTTGGCGATGAAGTCGGCCATTTCCGGAATGTGGTCAGTGGCGCGGACTAGTTCCGGCTGCTCGATATTCAAAGCGCCTGTGTCTTCGAGAAAAGCCTTTTCATATTTCGAGGTGAACTGTTTCAGCGGAACTCCCGCCTGCGTCGAGTTACGAATAATTTTGTCATCCACGTCGGTTATATTCATTACGTGCCGCACGCCGTAGCCGCTCTGGCGCAGGAAGCGATGCAGAATATCCACCGCGACAAAGGTGCGGAAATTGCCGATGTGCCCGTAGTCGTACACCGTCGGCCCGCAAGCGTACATGCGGACTTGCTTGTCCTGGATCGGCTGGAACTCCTCAACTTTGCCGGAAAGTGTGTTGTAGAGGCGCAGTGCCATATTGCGAGCAGAACTTCAATCATAGGGGGACGGAAGAAAACGGGTCAAACGGTTACGGAGCAGCGCGATTCAATGGAGGCCGAGAGCTACGATTTCGGGGTCGTAAACAGTACCGCATCACTCTGTCGCGAGCCATGGGAGATCGCGACATATTTTCCGTCCGCCGAAAATGCGCAGGCCCAGACTTTTCCTGACGTAAAGTGAGTGAGCTGCCTCTGCGGTCCATTCCCAATCGCAGGCTGGGACCATAGGTTCGAAGCACCACTCCGCAGATCCGGATACGCAACCGAACGATTGTCGGGCATCCAGCACAACGTGCTCACGCTCAAATCGAACGTAGGCGGGACGGATATTTCCGATTCGAGCTTCCCAGTATCAGCGGATAGCACCGCGCCTCCTACACTTCCGTCTTTCATTGGTGTAGCGAAGATCAAATGCTTGCCGTCTAACGAGAGAAATGGCGGACTGATCGCCACGCGATCAGAAAAGCGGACCGGTGTACCGCCAGAAAATGGAGCTTTGAAGACATATGAAGTCCCGCCTGTTTGCCCCCAATAAAAAATCGAATCGCCTTCGCCTGCGCAAGTAGGTATCAGTCCCCCCTTTGTGTCAGGGATTTCGCTGGCATTCCCGTTCTGCGGGTCAAGTTTCCACAAGTCATTCGCCCCTCCCTCGTCGCTGTAATAGACGATAGTGCGCCCGTGATTACAAACAGTTGGTGCACCATGATAGAAGCGATCGAAGGTCAGTTGCCGCGTGTTGCTGCCGTTGGGTCCCGATGTAAATAGGTCCCAGTTCTGCGAATGATTGGCCACGTAGATCATGTGATCATCGGCCGTAAAAACAATGCCAATCTGCCCATCGAGGTGGCCCGTGGTAACTTGTTGAGCTTTATCCGGTGCATTCGGCGCACTGACCCATAAATCGGCGGAGAGATTTCGCTGCACAGAAGCGAGCGTTTGCCCGTCTGAGGAAACGTCGACCGACAAGTAGTCGCTTAGGTCATTCGAAACTCGCCGCAATTTTCCGCTCGGGTACTCGACGACCCAAAGCTGTATATTTGCGGCAGTCTTCTCCATTGCTGCCAGCGAGATTCCGCTTCCGTCAGGAAGCCAGGAAAAATCTCGCACCTCGCGCCAGTGCCTGCCCGCAATAGTTGTTTGAACACCGGTCAGAGGGTCAATTTCAATGAGAGAAACCGGGAGCCCAGGGGGATCGTTCCCCGCCTTGTTGAGGGCTGCAATTCTTTTCCCATCAGGTGACCAGGCGACAGCATAGTTTCCCGTAGCCGAGGAGCCGACATAGTCAGTCAACTTGCGCTTTGCGGTGCCGTCCGCGCTTGCTAGCATGATCTCAATTTTGTTGGTCTTAACGTCCTGTACGGCGTACGTCATTTGCTTGCCATCAGGTGAAAAAGAAACCGCGGTATCGACTTTGTCGAGCAGAAGGCGAGGAGTGCCTCCAAGTACCGGGACCTGATAAAGAGTGCCGTCGGCACCATCTACCGAACTTGTCGTGTAGTCAATGAACCCGCCATCTGGGGTGAAAGAAACATTACCGATGAGTTCTTCTCGCGCGGCAACGACCTGCACGGCGCTGGGAATGGCGATTTGCCGCACCCATAAGCTGAATCGCCCATTTTGATCTGAAACATAAGCGAGATAATGCCCGTCCGGGGAAATGCGGGAGAGCATGACGTCCCCGGTGGAACTCAAACTGGAGATGTTGGCGTTCTGAAATGCAGTGGCTGCCATGCCGGAAGAGAAGTATCCGGCGCGATAGGCAAAAACCGCAGCCAGAACTATAAGTGCGAGAACAATTGCAGCCGCCGGAATCAATTTCCGGCGTAGCGGCGATCGCTGCGGGACGATGGGAACAGCCACTGACGAGGCGCTCGGCACCTCAGCTGAAACACTCGCGACCGAAGCGGAGGAATCCGCGTTGACTGCAATCCTGCCCGAGCTTGAATCCCGCCTTAACCGCTCCAAATCTGCCCGCATCTCTGCGGCAGTCTGGCAGCGCAACCGCGGGTCCTTCTCAAGCGCCTTATTGATGAGTTCTTCGAGTTTCGGGAAAACCTGTGGATTCAGCCGCACCGGCGCAACCGGCGCACGATTGAGAATGCCGTCAAAGATAACGCCTGAAGTTTCACCTGCAAACGGCAGCGCGCCAGTCGCCATTTCATAGAGCACGACGCCAAACGAGAAGAGATCGGAACGAAGGTCGAGTTCTTTGCCGCGCACCTGCTCGGGCGACATGTAAGCCACGGTCCCAAGTGCTGTGCCCGGACTGGTCAGGTATTCGTGCTCGATGGTTGCCGTAGCCTCGAGTCCGGCAGCGCTCGACAAAGCGACGGCGCTCATCTTGGCAAGGCCAAAATCCATAACCTTAGCGTGCCCGCGCTTGGTCACGAAAATATTCGCAGGCTTGATATCGCGATGAACAATGCCCTGGGAGTGTGCCGCATCGAGCGCGTCGGCTACTTCGATCGCGATCGAAAGTAGTGTTTCCATCTCCAGCGGCTTGCCGGCGATGCGGTGCTTGAGCGTCATGCCTTCGAGAAATTCCATCACGATGAACGACCGGCCGTCGTGCTTTCCGATCTCGTGGATGGTGCAGATGTTCGGGTGATTCAGCGCCGATGCTGCGCGGGCTTCCCGGCGGAATCTTTCCAGGGCCTGCTGGTCAGAGGCCATGCTTTCCGGCAGAAATTTGAGCGCGACAAATCGGCCCAGTTCGGTGTCTTCGGCTTTGTAGACCACGCCCATACCTCCGCCCCCGAGTTTTTCCAGGATTCGATAGTGGGATATGGTCGTGTCGAGCATGGGAAAGATGGTACGTGGATGGGTGTGGCTCGTCAAAGAGACGCCGGTCAGGCAAGCCGTAAAGTTTTTAGGACGGCGCCCCCAACATAATTGATTGCATTAATTCGCTCATGTGCCCCTTTGCTCTACTGCCTGCATTCTCTTGCCCACCAGATATAAGTAATGCAACGCCGAAATAATTGTCAGAAAGAAAGTGGCGCGCAGAAAGCCGATGCGGGCCGCCGCTACCCACCTGACATGATGGAATTGCCACAGCATCACAAAAATGACCGCTGCAACTTGAGCAAGAGTATTAGCTTTGCCGAAAATGCTGGGACGAAAATCGCGCAATCCGGCAATGGTATACAGCACAGCGCTTATGGCCAGAATGCAAATATCGCGGCTGAAAACAACGACAGTAAACTTCCAGGGGATCTGGTGGACGATGGAGAGCACCAGAAACACCGTGCTGAGCAGCATCTTGTCGGCAATGGGATCCAGATATTGTCCCAGCAGGGTCTGCTGGTGCAATGTGCGCGCCAGCAATCCGTCCAGCCCATCGCTCAACCCGGCGAACAGAAATAACACGAGCGCGCCGCGGTAGTGTCCCTCGACCAGCTTGATTACCACGAACGGCAGAAAGGCCATGCGTACCAGCGTGAGCTGATTGGCCGCGGTGAGAATTTGCGAGAGACTGAGTCGCCGTTGCCCAGCGGCAGTTTTCGGCGAATGCACGGTCGAGGACACAAAGAAATTGTCGCTGGGATGGATGGAACTTGGCAACCGAATAGTCGCGCTGCTGACGGCTTTACGTGAGATACAAGCGCCCGTTCGAAGCCTTGTGTTGCAGGTTGGCCGCCAGTTGATCGATGTCGGTGGGTGCAAGTTGTCCACTGGCGCCTTCGAGAAATGGGGCGCGGTTGGTTCCCACGGCATCGCGGCGCAACTGCAATAGCAAGGCTTGCACGGCTGCGGGGTCGAATCTTTGCGGCGTGTTTCTCACGATCTCGCTGAGCGTGGCACCCAGTGAAATGCGCTCGCGATACGGGCGTGGGCTGGTCATCGCATCAAAAGTATCGGCCAGCCCGACGATCCTTGCCTGCATGGGAATTTCTTCGTTCAGCAAGCCATCTGGATAACCTGAGCCATCGGCGCGCTCGTGATGCCAGCGCACAACCTCCGGAACAAACGGCCAGGGAAACTGAACTCCGGTCACAATTTGATGCCCTACAGTTGTGTGGTCGGCCATTTCCTGAAATTCTTCGGCATCGAGCACGGTGGGCTTTCCGAAAAGCCGTTTGTCTACCGCAACTTTACCTATGTCGTGGAGATATCCGGCGGAACGGACGGCGGCGACATCGTTTGAGTCGAGTCCGAGCGCGTCACCGATGGCAGCCGCGTAGCGCCCGACCCGCAATGAATGTCCGTGAATATTTACGTGCTTCACGTCGATGGCAGTCGCAAAAGCTTCGAGAGTATTGTCGTAAAAGCCGTGCAGCGAAGCCATCAGGCGCAGATTGTCCGCGACCCGCTGGGTGAGAGTTTGAGTTAGCGCATGGTTTTGTACCGACAGCGCTACGTAGTGACACAGAAGATCCAGATATTGCAAACTCTCTTCGTCATATGGCGCGTCGCTCTCACGCCTGCCCAACGCAACTGCGCCCACTAACTTACCCGCAACTTTCAGCGGAGCCACGCAGCGGAAGAGTTCTGGGGCGACGTTGCCGTTAGCGCTGAGGAACGTGTCGTAGGAGGATTGCGCCAGCAACACTGCTCCTTGCGCAGTGGTTAACGCGTGTACATGTCGCGGCAGAAGAGGGATGACGGAAGGGTCGGGGATGAGCGCGAAACCCTGAGCAACAATCGAATTCAGCATCGCCGGCTTTTCAAGGAAGACGAACAGCACGCCTTCCTGCGCTCCGGTTGAATGCATCAGCGCGGAGAGCATTACGCTCGCAGTTTGAGCGAAGTCCCGCTCCGCCGTCATCTCGGGTCCGAGATCGGAGAGCATTGCAACCGTGCGCAACAGCCGCCGGAAATTTTCGTTGGGCGCTGCCACTCTTGTGAGAGAGCAATCGATCCAGAGCAATTCGAGAGTACCATGCAGCGAAGTTATTGCTGCAGTGGGAGTTGTTGGTTACTTTGGTGCGGCGAATTGCGCTTGTTAACATGGATCACATGAGAATTTGCGCGGCAATTTTTACTTTTTTTATTTTCATTTCGCCTTCTTCGTTCGCTTGGGGACCGGAGGGTCATCGGATTATCGGCGATATTGCTGAAACGCGATTGACTCCAATTGCGCGACTCGAGGTAAAAAGATTGCTGGGCAATGATGATCTGGCCGCAGTTGCAGTTTGGGCAGATCAGATCAGGAGCGAGCGTCCGGAAACCTACGGCTGGCACTTTGTCGACATTCAGAAAGATGCTCGCGGCTTTTCCGAGGCGCGGGATTGTTATCGCCCGGATGAAAAGCACCCGTACACCTTACAAGACCACCACAACTGTGTGGTCGACCGCATCACGAAGTTCAGGCAGGTTCTCGCCAATCGGAATGCGCCCCGCGAGAGCCGCATCGAGGCGCTGAAATTCCTGGTCCATTTTGTCGGCGACGTCCACCAACCCATGCATGCGATGGGCGAAGCTCGGGGCGGAAACGATATTCATGTGTCCGAGTTCGGTTCTTTGCAATGCGGAAAGTATGCTTGCAATCTGCATTTCACGTGGGATACAGGTTTAATTCAGCACGTGGGCATTTCTGAAAAGCGGTATGTGGCACGACTGAATGAGTTGATCGCGAGTCGAAAGCTGACGGTCCAGTCGGGTGGAACCCCTGCGGAATGGGCCAATGAATCTTTTTTGCTTGCCAAGAAGGTTTGGTTGGATGATGGCGGAGCAGTCGATGAAACCTACTTCGAAAACGATATCGGGATAGTGAACCGGCGACTCGCTCTGGCTGGGATCAGGCTGGCCCGCATGATCAATCAGGTTTTCGGAGAATGACTTCGATTACGCCGCGGGTTTGGTAGTCCGCCGATTCACCATCACAAAGCTCAACCCGAACATGAACAGTGAAAATAAAACTAACGTTGCCAGCGAAGCTGCCAGGGAATTTTGATTTCCGGGATAGAGCAGCTGGCGCAATGCTTCTACGCCGTAAGTAAGCGGGTTGATGCGCATCAAAACGCGCAGCCATACCGAGGCGCCGCCGATTGGGAACAACGCGCCTGACAGTAGCCACAGCGGAATCAAAAACAAATTGATGATGGCGTGAAAAGCTTGAGTTGAATCCATGGGCCAGGCAATGGCGAAGCCTAACGCGGTAAGCGCGAACGACACCAGGAAAATAGTCAGGACAATGAGTGCGAAGTCGGTAAGGCCGAGGTGTACTCCCACCAGCGGCGCGAACACGAGGAAAATCAATCCTTGAATCGTGGACAGAGTCGTCCCGCCGAGAACTTTGCCCAGAACGATGGCAGAACGCGAGACCGGCGCGACTAAAACTGAAAGCAAAAATCCTTCTTTGCGATCTTCGATCACCGACATCATGGTAAAGATCGAAGTGAAGAGCACAATCATGATCAGCGCACCGGGATAGAAGTAGTCCAGATAATTCTGGCCACCATTCGCACCGGAGCGGAAGGAAGTGCCGAAGCCTGAGCCGATCGCCACCCAAAACAGAATCGGCGATGCGATTACGCCCACTACTCGCGAGCGCTGGCGATAAAAGCGAACTATTTCCCGCAGCCATAAGGTGAAAGCAGGCAGCAGGATTTCATTGCGGGTTCCGGAGAGCGTTATGGGGAGTGCCGTGCTGTTTGCAGCCATTTAAAAAATCCCGTCCTTCAATGCTTACGTGCTTTTGATTTCGGCGCGCCTTCCGTCGTTGGCGGACCCTCGGTCCAGAAGCGGTGCCCGGTGCGCTTGATGAAGACATCTTCCAGGCTGGGTTTGGCGATGGATACCGCATCGATCTCGCCGGGAAACGCTTCCACGACATTGGTGACAAATCGATGTGCCTGGTCTTTCTCAATCCTTACCTGAGTTCCAACTACATTTACATCCACATTGAAGCGGCCGCGAATACGCACTGCGAGCCCTTCCGGATCTTTCGCTTCGAGCACAATTACATCTCCGCCAATTTCCCGCTTCAACTCAGTGGGCGTTCCCAGCGCAACCAGCTTACCTTCGTTCAGTATTGCCAACCGATCGCAGCGTTCCGCTTCTTCCATGAGGTGCGTAGTCACTAGCACAGTCACCCGTTCCTCATCTCGCAGAATGCTCAGGTATTGCCACAGGTCACGCCGCGCACCCGGATCAAGCCCTGTCGTTGGCTCATCCAGCAGGAGAACTCGCGGGCCATGCAGTAACCCCTTCGCCAGTTCCAAACGGCGCTGCATTCCACCAGAGAATGTTTCAGCACGGTCGTGCGCGCGATCAGCAAGACGCACTCGCTCCAAAATTTCC
>DATNAF010000180.1:0-14593 GCA_035572845.1 Terriglobales bacterium | reverse complement strand
CGAGATCAACATATCCGAGCAAACGAAACCGATGCCGGCAGATTTCGTCGGCTTCACTGAGGATGGCATCGACTTCGGCCGGCAAATGGTCGCGCAACAGGCGAACGCGTTCAGGGATGTCGGTTTGCGAGAAGAAGAAATTGCCGCGACGGCCGGCTTCGATAACCTGAATTCGATCAGGCCGAAATGTGTGGCGAGGAAGAGCCGCGTCCAGGCGCTTGCCTAACTCCTGGCGCGCCCGGGTCTGCACTTCATCCCAAGTCAGGCGCTTGATTCGCGAGCATTTTTCAAGCCACGTCAGGCTCACGGCTGGATATTACCCTCAGATTGGCTTGCATACCACATGGTACAAATCTCGATAAGGCAGAATAGCACGCACATTTCGTCGTATGTCGTATAGCGATAGCTGTCGCACGGGGCGAGGATCGCACCCCTGGAATGGTTCCGTTCGCCAATCACTTGGATTTTGGGCACAACGGGAAAAAGTTTCGCCTCCGCCGCGGCAATAATTTTCCTTTTTCCCCCACGCCGCGTTCCCGGCGATTCGATCCAGCTACTCAGAATGATGGAGTTACGGCCGCTACTTTGGTTCTTCCCTTGCTCCTAGGCTCGGTGCAATGAACTCTTCACACATCGCCTCAACTCGTAACGGACTGTTCGCCATCGTACTTAGCTGCCTGCTGGCCACTTTTGCCTGCGCTGGCGGAGGCTCTGGAAACGGTGGGGGCGGTACGAAGCTGTCTTCCATCAAGGTGAGCGCGGCCAATGCCAATCCGACGGTTGGCGATACCGTTCAGCTGACCGCCACAGGCAAATATGGGGACGGCAGCACCACAGACCTGACCTCGTCAGTGACCTGGAGCGCATCTCCGGCGGGTCTGGCCTCAGTGAGCGCGGGTGGGGTACTTACGGCGACAGCTGCCGGTGCGGTGTCGGTTACCGCCGCCATGGGTGGAATCAGCGGTTCGGCGAGTGTGACCATCGCCCCGAAATTGGTTTCAATTGCGATTACGCCCGCCAGTAAGACTATTGCGGCATCGACCAAATGGCAGTTTGTCGCGACCGGCACTTACAGTGATAACAGCACCCAAGTCATCACCGGGAGCGTCAGCTGGAGTTCCTCAAACGCTGGGGTTGCGACCATCAGCGACACCACTCCGACCAAGGGGTTAGCGCTGGGTGTAGGGGCGGGAAGTACCAACATCACCGCGAGTTCCGGCTCAATCACTTCAAACACCGCCGTGTTAACCGTAACGTCGGCCAATGCCACGTCGCTGGTTGTTAGTGGTCCGACAAATATGGCTCTGGATGTCAGCCAGCAATTCACCGCGACCGCAACCTTCTCCGACGGCACAACGCAAGACGTCACTAACGTATCAACCTGGAGCTCAGGTTCAACTTCCATTGCCACGGTCACAGTCAGCGGTCTGGTGACCGCCAAAAATCTGGGCACAACGAATATTTCGGCGTCATTCGAATCGGTGAGTGACAGCAGTTCATTGACTGTTGACGCCAGCAATCTAACTTCGATCGAGATTACAGCCGCCGACAAGAGGACCTTCATCGCGCAAGGGACGAAAATTCCCATCACGGCTACGGGTCACTTCAACAACGGCAGCACCAGCAGCCTCACTACGATTGTCAATTGGTCGTCTTCAGATACGTCTGTCGCTCAGTTTGGATCCGTTAATCAATTGTCAGGCCTGAAGCCGGGCAACATAACAATAACGGCGACACTCGGTTCGGTGACCGCGTCGCTTCCGTTTGAGATAACTAACGCAACTATTCAATCCATCACGGTGACGCCGGTCAACCAGACAATCGCAATCGGCTGGCACCAGCAATTCACGGCTACGGGAAAGTTCAGCGATTCTTCCAATCAGGACATAAGCACCTCGGTGACATGGAGTTCCGATAATTCACCCGTGGCCCAGTTCGGCGCACCGGGTAGCAGCATTGGCGTATTACTGGGAGTGACGCATGGGAACGCCAACGTTTCGGCTTCCTTCAGTTTTGCCGGAGTAACTAAGACCGGCAGTACCCCCATAACGGTCAGTTCCGCCACCCTCAGTTCGATTTCAGTCGTAGCTAGTAAGACAAATGCGGTCCTCGCCCCGGGTGCGACTATGCCTTTCAATGCCAAGGGAAAATGGAGCGATGGAAGTACGCAGAACGTGAATGTTTACGCAACTTGGTCTTCGTCCGATACCAGTGTTGCGACGGTGGGGATTTCTGGCGTTGCCACCGGGCAGTCGTCGGGGACAGTAATGATCACGGCAAAAATAGGCACAATCAGCAACTCCGCATCGCTGATTGTGGAAGGATCGAACCTGATTTCGATCAAAATAACCCCGCAAAGCCTGAAACTTCCCGCCACCATTGAAACCCAGCTGACTGCGACGGGAACATTCGGCGACGGTCAAACATTGGATCTGACATCAGCGGTGACGTGGACTTCTTCAACCCCTTCGGTCGCAACGGTCAGCAATTCGGCTGACAGCGCTGGCATAGCTACCGGTGTGGCGACGGGGACCAGCACCGTTTCCGCGTCCTTCGCCGGGATCAGCGCTACGACGCCGCTTACCATTACAGTCACTACCGCGACCTTGACCTCGATCGCGGTAACGCCCAGCAACCCGAGCATCTCGCTGGGATCCTCGCAGTTGTTCGTCGCTCAGGGAACATTCACCGACAGCTCAGTGGTCAATATCACCGTCCAGGTGGCTTGGACTTCGTCTGATGTCACGGTAGCGACTATCAAGTCGAACGGACTGGCAAGTAGCGCTTCGACCGGCACAACCATAATTAAAGCCAGTCTGAATGGGGTGAACGGAACCACCATCTTGACTGTGCACTAACCAGAAAAGGGCCTGAATTAACCCGGCGGGGGTGAGCGACAACTTGGGGAACTGGGGAATCCCCGGAACGGTACCACGCATGCGAGAACTGTCGGCACGAGACGTTTAAGGCCTTATCCACATCAAACATCAACCTGATTTCTTCAAAAATCCCACGCGGCAAGGGGATTGAATTGAGCATCATCCGTGGAGTCTCTTTGGGCCGGAGCCCAAACCTGAAGCTAAGCAGTGGCGCAGAATGGCTGCCGTGACTACAATCGCCAAGTCTCTTTTTAGGTTCTCAACGTTCGCTGAAGGCTCGCAATTCTCCCCTTTTCATGTTAGAAAACCAGATGCCGGGTCCAACTCGGGATCTGGGACCCCGGTGGCCGTCGGTGGGAGTTGTGTGGATAAGCAGAATTTGTCGAGCGAAGGCGTTGTGACCGTTCAGGAGCATGAGAAGCGCAGCAAGCGCGTCCCTGATGTCAGCGTAATAATTCCCGTTTATCGCGGTTCGCAATATATTGCTCAGGCGCTGAAATCGGTTTTCGCGCAAAGGTTTTCGGCTTACGAAATTATCGTCGTCAATGACGGCTCTCCCGAAACCGAGCAGATTGAAAGGGAGCTGCAACCCTATAGCCAGCAAATCACCTATATCAAACAAGAAAATGGCGGCCCCAGTTCGGCCCGGAACGCAGGCATACTCCAGGCCAAAGGTGAGTATGTTGCTTTTCTGGACTGCGATGATGCCTGGCATCCCAACTACCTGCAGGAACAGCTCGCTCTTCTCCGTGCCGATCCCGAGCTTGATTTGATCTATTGCGATGCCTTGCTAATCGGCACATCTCCAAACGCCGGCAAAACGGTGATGGAGATCAATCCGTCGCGCGGCGCTGTAACTCTTGAAAGCCTGCTAAAGCTCGATTGCAGCGTGATCACTTCCTGCACGGTGGTGCGGCGCCGGTGTTTGCTGGACGCTGGCCTTTTCGATATGGACCGCCGCTGCTGCGAGGACTACGACATGTGGGTGCGAATCGCAGATCGCGGCGGACGCCTGGCGTATCAGCAAAAAGTTCTGGCGCTGCGCCGAATTCATTCCCAGGCCATAACCGCAGATCCCAGCTACGTGATCGATTCTCAGGTAGCTGTATTCAGAAAATTAGGTGAATCTCTGCCGCTGATTCCGGTCCACCAGGCGATCGTTAAAAATCAGATTGCACGCTGCATGGCGGAGATTCAGCTACACCGCAGCAAAGTAGACCTGATGGCAGGAAACTACACCGAAGCCGCCGCAGCGGTACGCTTCGCGAATAATTACTTTCAGAGCAGAAAATTACGCAGCGTCGAGTGGATCATCCGGCTTATGCCGCGAACAGTACGGCTCTTCTACAGAACGCGAAACCGCTGGCACTCGGATGTAAAGCACAAGAAATTCTTCAGGTCTTCCGATGAGGTTACCTTCCGCAGGTAAGCTCAGCATGCGATTAGATGTCATCCTGCCTACTTTCAATCGGCACGAGCTTTTAAAACTTACGCTACAAAGCTTGCTGGCCGCCGATACTCCTTCCGGCTTGAGTGTGTCCGTCACCGTTGTAGATAACAACAGTAGTGACATGACCCATGAGACGGTGGAGAACTACCAAGCTAAATTTTCCGGACGGCTTCACTATGTATTTGAGAAGAAGCAGGGCAGGTCGCATGCCTTAAACGCCGGCATTAACTCCACCAGCGGTGACCTTGTCGGCATGATTGATGATGACGAGCAGATTGACCGTAATTGGTTTCGTCGTATTTATGAGATGTTTGCCGGGGGCGAAGTCGATTTCATAGGCGGACCCTATGTACCGCATTGGCCTGGCACTCCTCCATCATGGCTTCCCCGTGATCACGCTGGAGTGATTGGCGTAGTGGATGGAGGATCGCTGCACGCCTACGGCACCAGTGATGCCGAGCTAATGGGCGGCAACGCCGTCATCTCGCGAGCGATGTTCACCAAAGTCGGCCTGTATTCAACCGACTTGGGACGCAACGGAAAGCGACCCTTGGCCGACGAAGATACTGACATGTATCACCGCCTGCTGGCTGCGGGAGCAAGGGGAATGTATGTCCCGGACCTCATCATCTATCACTACATCCATCCCGATAGACTGACCAAACGTTACTTCCGGCGCTGGCATTTCTGGCGCGGCGTATCGTCTGGAGTATTGGACCATCGGCAGCCGCAGCCTACGCCTTATTTATTTGGTGTGCCTCGATATCTTTTTGGCAGCGCGGCGCGCGGGCTTCTACACATGTTGCCGAGGATGGCAGGGCTGAGGAAAGATCCGGCGGAACTGTTCGGGAATGAATTGAAAGTTTTTGACTTGTTTGGATTCTTGTACGGTAAACATTTTTACAAGCCGTCGAACACTTGATCGTGGCAAACGACGCCATGCCTATTTCGTTTGCATAGAGTCGAGATTCGGCGTCAGAAACTCTAGCAGATCATGCTTCAGAAACGGCCCACCTGCGATTAAACCATCGATCAATGGGTTTTTGCGGTTGCAGGTCAGCGGCCCACGCAACGTTTGTACGAAACCACCGGCGCTGGCTACAAGCGCCGCGCCTCCGGCAACATCCCATTCATTCTTCGGCGTAAGCGTAAAAGTTATGTCCTCTAAGCCTGCGGACACTCGAGCCAATTTGTAGGCAACAGAGCCCATGGGTTTGATCTTGAACGGAGCGTTCTGAAATTGCTCCCATTCGCCGCGCTTGGTTTCACTGCGGCTGGCGAGGACCACTGCGCCCTGCAATTCTCTGCGTTGGCTGGTTCCGGACGGCGCGCCGTTGTAGGTGAGCCCGCAATCGATTGCGCCCACGAAGGTTTCATTGGTTGCAGGATTACAGATTCCTGCAGCTACCGGACGGCCGCATTCCACCATGGCAATCGAAACGCAGAATTCAGGAATTCCCTCCACGAACTCGCGCGTTCCGTCCAGCGGGTCGACGACCCACACCCGCTGATGGTCTAGCCGCGAAAGATCGTCGGCGCTTTCTTCGGAGAGCCAGCCTTCACCGTCACGCAGCAGATTTTTTCGGAGAGCCACGTCGAGCGCGCGATCGGCTTCGGTTACCGGATCGTGTCCCGACTTGTATTCAGTTTCGATTTTTCCGGGAGTGAAACGGGCAAAAATTTCCCGCGCCGCTTCGAGCGCAGCTTCGATTCTTTCAAGCACGCTGGAATACGAAGATGCTTTCATCGGCCGAGAAAGTGCATGGGCGTCCACAACATTCTGATGCCGGTGCTCAGCAGAATCGCGCAAAGTATCCGGCGCAGCCACAAAACCGGAACCCGAGTGCTGAGGTTTGAGCCAAGAATTCCGCCGGGAATCGACCCGACAAGAAGACAGGCGACGAGAGACGGATCGACGTTCCCCAAACGAAAATGCAGGAAACTAGTGACCCCAGTCAGGATGACGGCATGCACGATGTCCGTGCCCACCATCACTTTTGGCGGATAACTGTAAAACATCAGCAGCAGCATCATGATGATGCTGCCTGACCCGACCGAAGTCATTCCCACCAGGAATCCGGCGAACAACCCGATGACTGCCATCCCCGTGAAAGATTTGGCCGTCGGATGCCGGCCCGCGACTTCCTTCTCGATCCGTCGCTGCATTAACAGCAGTGACGAAACCACCACCAGCAAAACGCCAACCGCAACTTTGATGAACTCATTGACGCCGGCGCCGTGAACAACTCGAAGATGTTGCAGCAGGCGAACACCTAAGATCGATCCTGGCACGCTGCCCGCGGCCAAAGCAGCCACCACTCTGCGGCGTACAGTTTCTTTCATCAGGTGTACAACGCTGGATGGGATCTTGGTGAGGAAGTTGAAGGCCGCGTCGGAACCCACGGCCACAATGGCAGGAACCTTAAGCCCAAAGATCAGAATTGGCAGCAGCAGGACGCCCCCGCCCAGCCCGGTGAGGCCAATCAGGAAACCAACCACAAGTCCGATCAGGACTTTAGCCGCGATCAATTCCATGGTAATCGTGCCGGGTACTTAAAGTCTGGTCTTTTGGTCTTGCTGAAATTACGCTCCCGCCGTAAGCGCGGGCTCGGGACTGACTCCGACAAAGCCCTGCTGTTCAAGATGAAGAATAATTTCCTGCGCCGCTTCTTCCGCGCTCAACTCCGCGGTATTGATGACAACTTCGGCGTTAGTGGGCGCTTCGTAGGGATCCGAAACACCAGTGAATTCCTTTACGATTCCCGCGCGGGCTTTAGCGTACAGACCCTTGCGGTCACGCTGTTCACAAGTTTCGATCGGAGTGGCAATGTGCACCAGGATGAATCCTCCGTACGGTTCAATCATCTGCCGCACCTGGGTACGCACAGAATCGTATGGTGCAATGGGAGCGCAGATCGCGATGCCGCCATTTTTCGTGATCTCAGACGCAACATAACCGATACGGCGAATGTTGATGTCGCGGTGCTCTTTGGAAAACCCGAGCTCCGACGAAAGATTTTTTCGCACCAGATCGCCATCCAGGATGGTGACCGGGCGACCGCCCATTTCCAGAAATTTTGTGAGCAGAATATTGGCGATGGTTGACTTCCCCGACCCGGAAAGTCCGGTGAAGAAGACCGTGAAACCCTGCTTGTGCCGCGGCGGAAAGCTGCGCCGCAACTCACGTACGACTTCGGGATAAGTGAACCACGCCGGAATGTCGCGGCCCTCATTCAGCCGGCTACGGAGTTCGGTGCCCGAAATGTTAAGCACCCGCGCGCCAGACGGCACTTCGCTGTCCGGCACGTAGCAGTCCTGATTTTCAAGGTAGACCATCATGCTGAACGGAACCATAGTGACGCCGATTTCCTTCTCGTGTTTCGAGAATAGTTCTTGCGCTTCGTAAGGCCCATAGAAGGGCTTGCCGTCCGAATCTTTGCCCGGGCCGGCGTGATCGCGGCCGACAATGAAATGAGTCACGCCGTGATTCTTTCGGATCAGCGCGTGCCACATGGCTTCGCGCGGTCCACCCATGCGCATGGCCAGCGGCAGCATCGAGAGCTTCACCGTTCCCGGAGGATACTTTGCCAGCAGCAGTTGATAACAACGCACGCGGGTGAAGTAATCAACATCGCCAGGCTTAGTCATTCCAACCGATGGATGGATCAGCAGATTTGCTTCGACTTTTTTCGCTGCACGGAAAGTCAATTCAACGTGGGCGCGGTGCATGGGGTTGCGGGTTTGGAAGGCCACTACTCGCCGCCAGCCCATCCGCGAAAATTCAGCGCGCAATTCCGCCGGCGTGAGGCGCAGCGCCTTGAAATCATAATGCGAAGGCAGTTGCAAACCTTCGAGCTTGCCGCCCACATACCACGGGTTCGATTGGTTCAGAAGATACGCAACTCCCGGATGCACCGTACTGGTGGTACCGAAAACCGACTGCGCTTCATCCTTGCGCTCGGGCCGCCAAATTTCTTCAACATCGAGCACCGCCACCATAACGCCTTCAGGATCGCGCAACGCAACTTTGCTGGTTCCGGGCGTCAATTTTTTTGCGAAATCTTCGGGGACGTCGAGGGTGATCGGCATCGGCCATAGAACCCCGCTGGTCAGCAGCATGTTGTGGCAGACCCGCTCGTAATCGGCGCGCCGCATAAATCCGCGCAAAGGAGAGAATCCGCCACTCAGAAGTAATTCCACATCGCATAATTGCCGGGGCGTCAGGTCCCACGAAGGCCAGTCTTTGGATTGGGCCTTTAATTCTGCGCTACGTTCCTGTGTGGCCATGAGTTGGACAAGTTCACCGCCATGCGGCGGAACAAGATGGCTCGTCGAATTCGTCAAATGCGAAACCTCCCTGGGAAATTCTGGCCTTCTGGCCAGAGCACTCATAAATTAGGGGAATAAAGAAAACGGCGTCCTTGCGGTCGTCCCAAATTTAGCCAAAACCCGTGCTCATTGATCTTACCAAAGGTACGGTTGCGCGACCTATTGGGCGGAAAATAGTCAATTTTTCGGGCGCGGAAACAGATATAACTCGGGAACATTTGGGGGTAAGATAAGCGTTGTGAGAATCATCGCTTTGATTGTCGTGGCTGCGGCCCTGCACACAGCGGCATTTGCTCAGAAACCTGAGGATCCCGAAGCCCGCAACAAGAGGGCTGTTTCCGTAGCTCAACCTCGGCTCACCCCATCTAGAGTTCGCGTCGAAGCTAACTCGGAACCTCACCGGTCTCCGGACCATACCAGTGTTCGCAAGTCTGCCTCATCAACTGCTCGGGACCTGGCAAAAATCGAGCGCACCAGCGTCCAGCAGATGAAGGCCACTCACAAAGCCAAGAATACTTCGAAGGCCGCGCCCCCTGCCTTGCCCGGAGATCGACCGCAAAGCAAAAAAAAGCCGATAAATTTCTCCTACCAGCGGCCTCAAGCTGCGAATAAAACTTCTGTCAAAAACCCGCAGCCCGCTCCGGTGCGGTCCCGCCCAACGCACTGACAGTCCGAAAGCAATTTCTTGAAACCGTCGGGGCTGGATTAGAGCACCCCTTGTGTCTTTTATACAGTTCACATCTGTTTCGCTCTCAATCCCGCTACTTACCTTCGATTGCCCGAGGATCATAGGGCGCTCTGCTTCAGGGGCTACAATTTCGGCGACCCTCACCAATGCTAAAGCTAGAATCTTTGTAGGTATGTTCCCGTTACTCTGTACCCGATCTTCTGTACGAAACTATAGTTACTCTCGGCCACCATTCAACGCTGGCCCTGCGCGCGCCTCGATGCGAAAATCGAAACAGATCCCGGGACTTAAGCGTGTGGTTCTGTCGGTAGTGTTCAACTGCTCGCAAAACAGTCCACGGGTTCACTCAACATGACATGAGCACAGCCGCCCCAGTCCTTGTACCTGCACGCGTTGATCAGGCTCAACAACGCTGGCACATGGAAGGCATCTGGTTCCAGCTGGCGGTCTGCGCGACTGCATTCCTTATAATTTTTTTTCGTCGCCCCGATGCCCTGCTCAATCCGCAATTCTTCGCCGAAGATGGCGCATTCTTCTACCGTGACGCGTATCAGCTCGGACTACATTCGTTATTGCTGACTTACGGAGGCTACCTTCATATCCTGCTGCGGTTGACTGCTTTCCTGGCCTTGCTCTTTCCCTTTGCATGGGCACCCCTGGTAATGAATGTAGTCGGCTCGACCCTGCAAGTGCTGCCGGTAAACATATTTCTCTCGTCACGTTTCTCTAATATAGGGCTCCCTGTTCGATTGCTGGCGGGCTTCGCATACCTTGCCTTGCCCAACTGCTTTGAAATCCACGTGACCGCTACGAATCTCCAGTCTCACCAGGCGCTGTTGACCTGCTTGGTTCTGCTGGCGCAACCCGCCAAAAACAAATTCTGGAAATCCTTCGATGCAATCACCATTGTCCTGACATCGCTTAGCAGCCCTGCAGGAGTCTTCTTACTTCCGGTGGGCACCGTAATGTGGTGGTATCGACAAGAAGTTTGGTCCGCCATTGGTTGCGGCTTCTTGCTTCCGGGCACGGCGATCCAATCCATCTCTGTACTGCTGCATTGGCATGCAAGGCAGGTGCCCCATTACGGACTTACTGGATGGCCTGTTTTCAACGGGGGCCCGCTGGGCGCGAATTTCCACTACTTTGCTGGCATCTTCGGACGGCAGATTTTTCTTTCTTCCTTGCTGGGGTTGACCTCGCAAAATTGGCTGCTCCAGTTGCATTCTATTTTCGCGATTGAAGTTCTCGCGTGCGCTGTCGGATTTGGACTGCTTCTTTACGCGCTTGGGACTGCACCGATTGAGCTAAAACTGTTCATCTTGTTTGCATACGCGGTGCTCGCGCTTGAGCTCCTCAATCCGCTTGCCGGAACGCCCGATCATCCGCAGTGGTACTGGCTTAATATTCCCGGCTGCGGCAACCGCTACTATTTCGTTCCCATGCTTGCTTTTTTGGCCTCCGTCTCTTTTGTTGCAATTCGTAAGAAGTCGCCCAAGGTGTTGCGCTGGTTCGCAGTGCTATTGCTGGCTCTGCTGCCTATCGGCATCTATCGGGACTTCCGCTATCCGCCGTTTATCGATTTCGAGTTCAAGGTGTTCGCGCAAAAACTCCAACGTGTTGCTCCGGGCACGAAAGTCCTCATTCCAATTAATCCCGGATGGCTGATGCAATTAACAAAACATTGAGGCGCACCGGCTCATAACTTACTTGTAATGGCAGGAGTTGAGATTGTGAACAGATTGACTGAACGCTTGCTTGAGCGTCCATGGCTTTACAGGGCGTGGCAGGCGCCATTTGCGGAGCAGAAATTTGCGCCGATTCTTCTTCATAACGACTTGCGACAGGTGCACAGAGTTCTGGACGTCGGATGCGGGCCGGGCACGAATTCCAAATACTTTGCACATTCTGATTATCTCGGCATAGATATAAACCAAGATTACATCGAAGATGCACGCCACCGGTATCGTCGTGAATTTATTGCGTGTGATGTTCGAACTTATAGGCCAACTCAAAATGCTTCTTTTGATTTTGTGCTGGTCAATAGTTTTTTACACCACCTCGATTCTGCAGACGCCTCCAACATTCTCACTCACGTTAGCTCTGTCCTTACAGAAGACGGGCATGTGCACATTCTTGAGCTGACGATGCCGCCGGATGCATCGGTTTCACGCTTGTTGGCACAGTGGGACCGTGGTAAATTTGCGCGGCCGAGGCAAGACTGGGAACGGCTGTTCTCGCGGACGTTCGAGCCGGTTTTGATTCAGTCCTACCCTTTGACCGGTGCTGGCGTAACGCTTTGGGACATGCTCTATTTCAAGGGGAAACTGCGCAAATGAATACCATTCCGCGTGTATCGGTTGCAACAGCGATCTTCAACGAAGAAGCGGTGCTTCCCGAGTTTTTACGGAGAACAAGAGGCGTGCTGGACGAAATTCCCGGCGGTCCTCACGAATTGGTCCTGGTTGACGACGGCAGTTCCGACCGGACTTGGGAAATTCTTAAGAACGCTGCGGCGCATGATGACCGGATCAAAGCGGTTTCACTTTCTCGCAATTTTGGTCACCAAATCGCACTGGGAGCGGCACTGGATCAAGTCACTGGCGATGTTGTCGTCCTCATGGATGGCGATCTTCAGGATCCGCCGGAGGCAATCCCCACACTAATAGACCATTATTGCCAGGGATACGACGTGGTTTATGTTCGCCGCGTGAATCGCAAAGAATCGTGGTGGTTGCGCGCGTGCTACTGGATCTTTTATCGGATGCTTGCGACGCTATCTTCGACCAAGTTGCCACTCGATGCCGGCGATTTCGGATTGATGTCGCGCAGGGTGATCGATGAGATCAGGAGGATGCCGGAGCGGAATCGCTATCTTCGCGGTCTGCGCACTTGGGTCGGCTTTCGCCAGATTGGAGTCTACATCGAACGCGATGCGCGCTTCGCCGGAGAGACTAAATACAGCCCAATGCGGCTGCTCAAGCTGGCTTCGGACGGCATCTTCGCCTTTTCGATTGTTCCTTTACGCGCCGCGTCGGCGGTTGGGGCAATGGCGATGCTGGTCTCAATCCTTTACTCACTATATGCGGTATATGTCAAATTCTGGCGAGGCACGCCGCAAGGATTCACGTCGCTCATCGTGGCAATTACATTCCTTTCGGGCGTGAACTTGTTCTTCCTTGGAATTATTGGCGAGTATGTCGGCCGAATTTATGAAGAAGCAAAGGGCCGTCCGCATTACGTTGTGGGCAAACTGATCGCGAATGGCGGGATCGAGAGCAGCCAAGAAGATGGGCACGGCTTCCCCGTGGCAACAAAAGCACGATCAGCCGGGCGCTGATCCCCAAAAACCACAAGTGTCAATCGTGGATTGCCGATAAGAACGGCGGACGAATCGAAGTTGGTCAGAGTAGCTGGCGAAAATAAGAATCGCAGTTCTGAGTGCAAGCCCGTTCTCGACGATTGCTTACGCTTGCGCGTTTATCGCGAGTTTGGTGCGCGCGATGGTAGATTCGGCATCAGAACCGCTACCGCCCCGAGGCACGAACTTCACCAAAGAAACGCAGCGAATCACGTGCTCTCATCGCTGATTCGGCGTCGGACTCACGGTTGATAGGATCGGAACTAATGATCATCAGCATGCATCCGCGCTCGACAAGGGCTAGCTGCGACCATCTTGTCTCGTAGTCGCTCCCCCTAAGGTTAACTTCAGCTGCGAGGTGCAGGCGAGTCATGCGCCGGCCTCCAATACGTACTTCGCTTGGTTTCTCAATAGGCCGGAAGCCCTTGCCCAAGCCCATGGACGTAACGAGGTCGATGTCATTCGCTCCTTTCTCCATAAGACTCTGGACAGACGGCGCGCTCAGGCTTGAATTATGAGGACGGGTTCCCCTATGACTATCCACCGATTCCCATGCATTTGCTTGTCGCGGCTTCCCACCGCCAGAAGAGCATAGGCAACTCCCTTTGGCCTCTCTTGGGCCTTGACTTACAGATAGCACGATCCAATTCTCAGGAAACTCAATCGAGAAATCGAAGAATTTGTTTGTATATTTCCGTCCTACGATGGAGCCGTCGATGGGCCGTCGATCCAGAAGATGACTAGATTGCTCGTTGTCCCCCAATTTTGCTGGTGGACTGGCTTCCGCACTCGGCTGGGTCGCCGTTTTGTCACCTTTCAGTCTGATGTCTTGCGAATAGATGACTCGGCAGAGCATGAGGAATGCGCAAGCGGCTACCATCGCCTGCCTTCCGCAACGATCTTTTCTGCACTCTATATAACCGCTGAAATTAAAGTTTCTAAGTTCTCTCACGGCAATGCCCGCCACACTGCCAGTCCCCTGATATCCTTTTTCATTCATGGGCGGAATCGAAAGCAAGGCATGGCTGCTGGCCATTGCGTCGGCGGTGTTGCAGGTCTTAATTTTTCCCCTGCCAAATTTCTACCTGCTCTCCTGGATTGCGGTCGCGCCTCTGCTGGTGGCGCTACTGCGAGCGCGGCGTCCTGACACTCTGCAGCTGCAGGGTGCGCTGAAACTGCTGCCGGCCACTCCGGTACAAGGATTTCTGCTGGGCTATGTTTGCGGCATTCTTTGGTATTGCGGCAGTTGTTATTGGATTTACAGCACCATGAAGCAATACGGCGGGATCAATGGCGCGGGGGCTGCCGGCCTGTTGTTTCTTTTCAGTTTGTATCTGGGCTTGTATCACGGATTGTTTGGGTTAGTGATCAGCGTCCTCGCGAAATGGTCGCAGCGCGCGGCCCTGGTGCTGTCGCCATTTGTCTGGGTCGCGGTTGAACTGGCGCGCACCCGCATCACTGGATTTCCGTGGGACCTGCTGGGAATCACGCAGGTGGATAACATTCCGCTGTCGAGGCTGGCGACTGTCACAGGAGTTTACGGTATCTCGCTGGAGATCATGATCGTGAACGCCGCATTCGCTGCGGCATTCCTGGTACATCGCAGCCGGCGTCGGTCTTTGTTGTTCGCGGCGGTTGCCGCAGCGCTTCTTTTACAAAGCGCGCGATGGATGCGAGCCCCAAAATTTCCTACGGATCGAACCGCGCTGCTGGTGCAGGAAAACATTCCGGTGCTGGACAGCAATGATTGGACGCGGCAGTTTTTCGATGACACGCTGACGAACCTGAGCCGGATGAGTTTGAACCCGCCGGGTGGAATGCTGCAACATCCCAGCTTGATTGCCTGGCCGGAATCGCCGGCGCCTTTTTACGGCGGGGACCCGCTGTTT
>DATNAF010000179.1:0-3650 GCA_035572845.1 Terriglobales bacterium | reverse complement strand
GGGGGTCCGCCGGCGTTGGTGACGCAGATATCGACCGCTCCGAATTTGTCGGCGACTGCCTCAACAAAGTTATGCACTGCCGCAGCGTCGGTCACGTCAAAAGCTTGCGTCAAAACCTCTGCACCACTTTGCTTGCGGATTCCCTGTGCCGCCGCTTCGAGTTTCTCGCGAGTACGAGCGCACATCGCGACCTTACATCCTTCAGCAGCAAAAGCGGCGGCAGTTTCCCGCCCGATCCCCTGGCTGGAAGCAGCTACAATCGCGACCCGTCCTCGTAAACCGGTTTCCATAAGTCCAGAAATTATATGCTTTGTAATCCGTGCTTTGGCTTGCCGGGTCCGCCGCCGAAAGTTACTCTAAAAGAGAACACAGCGTGAGAAGGAGTGGCTATGAAGCGGCACCGATTGCATCCCGAAACAGAAGCTGTTCACGGTAACAAAGATTTCGAAAAGCGCAATGCGCCGATGGCGCAGCCCATCTATCAGACTTCCACATTTCAGGTCACCGACTCTGACCAGCAACTGCGGGCCACGAACACTGACATGTTCTACACGCGCTACGGGAATCCCACCAACACTGCGGTCGAAACTGCGATCGCCCAACTGGAAGGCACGGATGCCGCGCTGCTGTTCGCCTCTGGGATGAATGCGATCACCACCAGCATTCTCGCTCTGGTGAAAGCCGGAGACCACATCGTTGCCCAGCGCGATATCTACGGCGGAGTCACCAAGTTTCTTTCAACCTGGTTACCGAGGCTCGGAATTGAAACTACGTTTGTCGACACCACGGATTACGACCAGCACGTCCGCGCGATACGTCCCACCACGAGATTGTTGTACCTGGAAACACCGACCAACCCCACGTTACGGGTTGTCGATATTCGAAAAGCAGCCGCAATCGCCCGCGAACACCAGCTCATTTCGATGATCGACAGTACCTTCGCCACCCCGATCAATACGCGCCCGGCGGAATTTGGCATCGATTTGGTTCTGCACTCAGGAACAAAATATTTTGGCGGACACACGGATTTAATCTGCGGCGCTGCGGCCGGTCGCCGTGACCTGATCGACCAAATTCGCGGAACCCGCACTACTCTCGGCGGCTCGATGGATCCGCACGCGGCATTCCTCTTGCTTCGCGGCATCAAGACGCTGGCGGTGCGGGTCGAGCGCCAGAATGAAAGCGCATTGCGCATTGCGGAATTCTTGTCCCAACACGCCAAGGTGCGTTCGGTGAATTATCCATTTCTCGCGGGACACCCGCAGCGCGCGCTAGCCGTCGAGCAAATGAAGGGCGGAGGCGGCATGCTCAGCTTCGAAGTAGAAGGCTCAGGCGATGACGCAAAAAAAGTCAGCGAATCAATGCGGCTCTTTGCGCTTGCGCCCAGCCTGGGCGGAGTCGAGTCGCTGGTTTCGTTACCTGTGCTGACCTCTCATGCGATGATCTCCGCCGAGCAGCGCCAGAAAATGGGAGTCACCGAGCAACTGATCCGGCTTTCGGTAGGTATTGAGAATGTCAACGATCTCGTAGGGGATCTGGAGCAGGCCCTGGCCGCGGTGGCTTCGGCCCCCCAGCACGTTGCGGTCTGACCATAGCTCAACCAAGCCAAAAAAGAGTCCTGGCCTTTGTGGGAAAGGCCAGGACTACATTCGATGTGCGCCCTAAAAGATGAACTTCGCCCCTAGCTGGAGAATGCGTGGATTATGCGCATCTGTGACTTGAAGAAACCCACTGGTGGGGTCGAACGGACTACTTAGAGTATTGTTGCTTTCTCCCAGGTTTGCAGCTGCGGAGCCTGAGTCTCCGGCGATTGGCCGCCATTGGGTGTGATTGAAAATATTGAATGCCTCGGCGCGAAATTCAAACGCCATACTCTCAGTAATTCTGAAGTGCTTGAACAGCGCCATATCGAAATTGGTCCAGTGCGTGTTATTCAGGCCATTGCGTCCAGAGTCACCGAAAGTCAACCCCCGAGGCAACGCGTACGCGTTCGGGTTGTAAATCTGTGGTCCGAGCTCGTTGAAATCCTTGACGACGCTCGCATTAGGATCTCCGACGATATCGGCACGTGCCGCCGAACCGACACCATTCGCAACGCCAGCGTTGTCGTTTGAAACAATAACGCTAAAGGGTGTACCGGTCTGGAAGCTGGTGAGACCGGAAAATTGCCATCCGCCAAGAACCTTGTTAGTAAGACCTGGGTTTTTGAAAAATGGTAAGTCCCAAATATAAGAAAAGTTCAGAACGTGTCGTTGGTCGAAATTGGAGCTGGCGCGGTTCGACGCAGGGTCATATGAGTTTACGAAGCTACCGTCGCCACGATCAGATGAATCGTCGATCGAATGACTCCAAGTGTACGCAAAACTGAGCTGAAGAGTGCCCACACTGCGCCGCACTGAGGTTTGGAAGGCGTGATAGATGGAGGAAGCTGCGAATTCCAAGCGAGTAATGTCGCCATAGCCAACAAATGGCCGGAAAGGGTCTGGGTTTGCGCCGCAGGCAACTTGGAGATTAATCGCTGCCTGTCCTGTTACTGGAACCCCACTAGGAGTTGTAAGAGTGCCACAGTCATCGTGCAGCGGATTGCCATTAGCGTCCACACCTCCACCGATAGGCTCACCCGGCTTGTAGGGATTCTGAGATAACGGAACCGGGTGCAACTGATTGAGATCTGTCTGTCGATTCAGGTGAGTGCCTTTGCTGCCTACGTATGACACTGTCGCAACCGTGTTCCTTGCGATCTCGTGCTGCACGTCCAAATGCCATTGCTGGATGTAAGGCCACACTGCTTTATTGGGAATTGAATTTACACTGAGAGGCGATTCGGCCTGCGCCGAGCCTGAGCCGCTTCCGGAATAACCAAAGATGTTGTTACGTTGCGCCGCATTAGCCAAAGGAGAAGAGTTTTCCAGTGATTCTGTATTTGCCTCATTTCCATTAGCATGCTCGAAGAACACCCCATAGCCACCGCGAATGGCGGTCTTTCCATTGCCCCCCAGATCGTAAGCAAAACCAATACGAGGCGCAGGGTTGAAAAGGTGACCTTTCACGCAGCCTGCATAGGGACTCCCACCCACAGCCGCTGCAGGAAAATTAGCAGTTGGAAATGAACCACCCGGCCCGCCACACTGCACGATTCCGTCAAACGGGTTCGCAGTAGGGGAAGGAACCAGCGCACCTGAAGCGTCCAGGGTTGGAGCAGTCGCGGGATCATACTTAGTGGGATCGAAGTTATAGGCCTGACGCTTGCTCTCCCGATACGTCCCGAGCAAACTCAATCTGAGACCCAAATTCAGCGTGAGTCGATTTGTTGCGTGCCAGTCATCTTGAAAATAGGGCTCCAGTATTTTGTACCGGTTGTAATATTTGAGTCTCACGTCCTGCTGGCCGAAGCTGGAGATTCTGCCAAGAAGAAGATCAGCGAATGCATTTCCCGTTGTAACGGTTCCATTTGAATCGTCGAAAGTAAGGTAGCCAGGAATCGAGCCTGGGCCCAGCTCTCCCCCTAGCTCGTTCTTTTGGCCTGCAACAGCATATGCGCCAAACTGCAGATTGTGTTTGCCTACAATCTTGTTCACGTTGTCGCGGAATGTATAAGTTGGATTCGAGTTATACACGCCATTAGGGATATAGCCCGCATCTTCTCCGAA
>DATNAF010000178.1:0-17043 GCA_035572845.1 Terriglobales bacterium | reverse complement strand
CGGAAGAGAACTGGCGGGCTGCCTGGGAGCTATATCGCAGCGCGCGGGAACTTTCAGCGCCGGAGCGAGAGATGCTTCTAAGCTCGACCGATGCGGCACCTGATGTCTTACAAGAGGTTGTTTCGTTGCTCGACGAGTCCGAAGAGCTAATTGCCGATGCGGCGCAGGATCGAGGAGTCCAGCCTGTCAGCTTGGGCATGAGCCGCTACACAATTGGAGAGCGCCTGGGTGTGGGCGGCGCCGGCGAAGTATACTCTGCGCACGACCGGCAGCTAGGGCGAATTGTCGCGCTGAAATTTTTGCGCCCGGAGAGGTCCGGCTCATTTTCGGCGGAACGGCTGATGCGCGAAGCCAAAACGCTGTCGGGGCTGAATCATCCCAATATCGTCACGGTGTACGAGGTAATCGAGTCCGCATCTGGCCTTGCGATCGTGATGGAACTGGTGGAGGGCGTCTCGCTTCGCAGCCTTTGCGGAACACCGCTTTCGGACAACCGAGTCATCGACCTAGGTCAACAAACTGCGAGGGCTCTCGCCACGGCCCACGCACACGGCATCGTTCACGGCGATATTAAGCCCGAGAACATTCTTATCCGCGCGGATGGTTATGTAAAAGTTGTGGATTTCGGCCTCGCCCGGTATGTCGCGGCAGACGATCACATCTCCGCCTATGGTTTGACGGCAGGAACGCTGCGCTATATGTCTCCGGAACAGGTGCGGGGAGATCCGCTGACATCCGCAAGCGACATCTTTTCTTTCGGTCTGGTTCTTTATGAGTTGCTGACGGGCTGTCACGCATTCGCGTCCAAGCCGCCATTGGAAGTTGCTCAAGCAATTCTGACGAAAGAACCACGTCCGCCTTCCTCGGTGAAGCCTTCTACGCCGGCAGCTCTCGATTCGCTGATTCGGGAGATGTTGGCGAAAGACCCGGCAGGGCGCCCCAGTGCCGAAATTGTTGCGCGACGACTGGCAGAAGCGCAGACACCGCGGAATACTTTTCGGCCTTGGAAATGGGCGATGGCAGTAGCCGCCTTAGTCGCAATCTGTTTTGGTGTTTTGCGGTTGCGGCAAACAGGGAAAAAACCCACCTTCCACCAGATCACAACTTTGGTACCTGAAAATCGTGCGACTGCGGCTGCCATCTCTCCTAACGGAAGGATGGCCGCATACGCAAATGTCGACGGAATTTTCGTGCGGAATATACAAAATGGCCGCGCGAAAACTTTGCCGGCGCCCGCGGATTATGTTGTAGATCGATTGGCTTGGTTCGCGGACGGCCGTACATTAGCGGCAAGCGGCTTCTCGACAAAAAACTACTTTCCGAGCATCTGGTTGATTTCGGGAAACGGAGTGCCTCCACATCTCCTCCGCACGAACGCCCGGCAGGCTTCGCCCTCGCCGGATGGAACTCACATCGCATTCGTCACTTCGGATCTATCGGAGATCTGGGTGGTAGAGGCGGATGGCACGAACCCGCGACGCATCGTCGTGCGCCCTGGAGACAGAATCGGGTTTGTGCTTTGGTCTCCCGATGGGCGCCGCCTGATGTTTGAGCGGGGTCATTTTTCGGGTCAAGCCTACAGCATCAGCTATGAGTCAGTCTCGCTCGCCACGGGAAAAATTATGGCCACTGGCGGAGGCTTGGGGATGAGTTCGGCCTCGGAGCTGCCGGACGGGCGTCTTTTATTTTTGCGATGGGATAACAAGATTACACTTCCTCGCGTCAGCTTTGGGAGATAAAAACGGACCCGACGACAAGCGCATTTCTTGGAAGCCCGCGCAGGCTCGCAAGTGTCACTGGAGAGGGCACGACACTGCTTGATCTTAGCGTTACTGCGGATGGAAAGCAGGCGGTGGTGCTCAGAAGATCCGATCAGAACAGCATATTCGTCGGAGACTTTGATCCATCCTCACCAAGCATCACCAAAATTCGGCGCTTGACACTGGACGAGCGAACCAATTATCCGCATGCGTGGACCGCGGACAGTCGTGAGGTGATTTTCGAATCCGATCGCAACGGTACTTTTGACCTCTTTAAGCAGGATGTCGACCGCCGAACACCAGAAACGCTGATCGAAACGCCACTTACCGAGATTCTGCCGCAACTGACGCCCGATGGCCGATTCGTGTTGTATGCGGCGCGGCCTCTAGAGAAGGAGCGTCCATGGTATTACAAACCTGGCACCTACAAATTAATGCGTGTGCCGGTGACTGGTGGATCGCCGGCCGAAGTGCCGATTGGAGGCATGCTGGACGAGTTCCGCTGTCCGCTGAGTCACGGCGAGAGTTGCGTGCTAAGGAAGGAGCTGGCTGACGGTTATTTCGCGTATTACGATCTCGATCCTATAAAAGGCAAAGGCCGCGAATTGGCGCGCACCAGGTTGTCTAAAAAACTTTTGGGAGATTGGGATGTTTCTCCTGACGGCACCCAACTAGCAATCCCTAATCACGATTCGCGTGACGCACGCATCCGCCTACTATCTTTGCGGTCGGAAGGACACAAAGACGCGCAGGAACGCGAGGTGATATTGCCCGGCCTCGCGAATTTGAATGGCCTAGTGTGGGCCGCCAATGGCAAGGGTTGGTTTGTATCTGTAAAGACGACGGTTGGGAATCGCATGTTGTATGTGTACCTGGATGGTCGATACCGTTCACTTGGAGATATCGCCGGCTGGGCAGTTCCGGCTCCGGACGGGCGGCGCATCGCGTTCCTGAACCCTATTGTCGTGACTAACGCATGGCTTATAGACCTGAATTGAACAGCAGGAAGCATACGGCGTTACCGGCCACCGATTACAGCACTCAATTAGGGTTACCGACCTTCACGAAATTGAAAGTTCCCGTTTGATTCGATGAAAACGTGGCAACACACGCCGTTGTGGTCGATGTAACCGAATAGAAAGAAGTTGGAATAAATTGAGGGGAACCTACACAGATAGGCGGCGACACATTTGCATTGGTAAAAATCCAGTTGCAAGAATTTGTTCCGCTTAGTGTGCAACTGCCGGCTATATTGCGTGCGGACGCGCCTTGGCCGAGTCCGCCTCCGTGGGTCATTTGAAAGACCAGATTGCCCGGCGCAAGAGGTGTTTGAAAAGTTTTCTCGTAAACGGAAAAGTCGACTGGGTCAAGCGTATAGGCCCAAAGAAGCGGGTGCGAGAGATTCACGCCCAGAAAATATCCAATCCCTCCGGAAAAATTCGGATCGGCAGACAGTTCTTCATTGATACCGGTATTCGCCTGCAGGTAGGCACTACTTAGGCCCGATCTGTGGGGAGAGGTGAAGCCGCCAAGATTTAGCGGAACACTACCGTCGATGGATGCGGGGGGCTGAGCATACGCTAGTGAACAAGCTATTGCAAAATGTCGTATATGTGGGGCTTTTCAAGCGCCCGAAGGCATCGATATCGGCTACATCGGTCATCGAACCGATACTAGCGCCTGAAGGAACGCTCCCAATCACGAAAGCATTTCCCGTGCCCTGAAGCATGCTGACGTAAGGACTTTCCACATTAGCCCCAATCAGCAGACCGTTCGATCCGTAATTAGCACGTTGGATAGGTTGTGGAACAGCAGCTATGCCATTCAATGTAAATGACCCGGTATCCCAACTTGTCATATCCATCCGCTCGACGAGCGTTTGATTGGGTGAATTTGAAGGGGCGTTCAGATTATGTACCACCAGTTGAGTTCCGGCGGAGTTAAACATATTTAGTGCCGATCCTTTAAGATTGGCAAATCTTGCCCCGACGTTGATTAGGACCGAAAAAGGAGTACCGCCACCCGCCCCACTAGTGTTGCATTCTCCGGTCAGAGTAACTGCATTGCTGTCCCAATTACTGGAGGTTTCAACGGCGACCGGGCCGACCGTTCCGGCGGTCAGATTGTCCATGTTAAAGACGGCGATAACAACCGAGTTGTAAAAAAAGCCGTTCGCAAGGTTCATGCCAACGGTCCCGGTTGTCACATTAAATTTCAAGTCGAGAAGCGGTTGTAACCAAAGCTATCGGCGGCGTTGTCGCTGTCCATCAAAAGGTCCTCCGTGTTGTAAGCGTTTCCGGAGATCCCTCCAAGCGAAACGTTCTCGAATACATTGCGCTCGGTCCATGAAGTCAGATTGCCTGCGTTATGCAAATGCAGGCCAGCGCCGCCGAGTCCGGCGTTTGCCGTTTTCGAAGTGAAACCACTGACAGTGATGTCGTGCCAATGCGACGACACAATTTGCCCGCTCAGAATCCCTTCCGAAGCGGCGGATGTGCCGAGTACTGTGAAGCCCGCGAATTTTCCCGCGGGAGTTGTGGTGAAGGGATTCATCTGCACTGTCAATGCTCTTCCCGTGCCCGTGTAGCGCAAAATTACGCAACTTTGATTCTGCCCTTTGATATTTACCTTTGGTGAATGAACGATCACTCCCGTGTTGCCTGACATGAGGTACTCACCGCACGGCAGATACACGGTTCCGCCCGCGGTTGCTGCAAAATTGACCGCAAGCTGAATCGCCGCTGTATCGTCATGAATACCGTCGTGGACCGCGCCGTACGCAGGAGCGGTAGCGTCGATTAGCGGACCTTGCGCGGTCGTCAGAACCCCAGTAACCAGCAGATTGGTTTGCGACAATATTTTGAGGGAGCATAAGGTCAACATCATCGGCAATCGCCATTTTAAAGACGTAAATTGCTTCAGCCTCCAACAAGTATGAACCTCCTCAAACGTCGAACCACGGAGAGTATCGCCGCTACAAGGACATGAAGCGGCCATAGGACGGTCCTTTTTCTAAAGAAGCGGATCAGGGAGCGAGGTGAATGGCGGGCCGTGGCTCCGCCGAGATGGGTAACGAACGCGTCTTCGGCGACGGCAAGGTCCAGACCAGCATCTCGAATGCGATAGGAAAGATCGACATCTTCCCAGTACATAGAGAAGCCTTCGTCGAATCCGCTCGTTCTTTCGAGAGCTTCACGAGTCAGCAGAAGACTGCAAGCGCTCAGCCATGTGAGGCGGCCCGGCGATTGGGCTACAATACTGCGCCCGATGCCCACGCGTCCGCCGCCCCACACTTGAATAGTTCCGTCGCTGTTGAGCATAACGGATCCCACCGCATTGACGCCGTTTTGGATCTTGGCTAATAGGCAATCCAGCGTATCCGGTTGGACAAGTGCATCGTTATTCAAGAGCCAGACGTACTCGGCTCCAGCATCGAGAGCCTGTTTGATTCCGGCATTACAGCCGGCTGCACATCCGCGATTCGTTTCGCTGTTATCGATGAGAATTACGGTCACGCCTTTCGGCAGCAATCGAATACAGCGTTGTGTCATGTCCGGCGCCTTATAGTCGAGAACGACTACCGCGACCATTCGGAACAACTATAAGTAATCGGAAATACTCCCAGGTCAGGAAAACGTGAACAACTTGTAAAAACGGGCGGAATCAGGGACGTTAACGGAAGTGATAGAGCAGGATTCCGTAACCCACCCCAGCCTCATCAGCCGGATGCGCCACCTGGAAGGCCATAAATCGGCCATCGGTTGATACTACGGGATTCGAGGCTTTATATCCTTCATAGTCATTGAAGTAAGTCAGCCGCTTAAAATCCTTGCCGGTTCCATCAAGCCGCAATTTCCAGATGTCGATATTGCCGGATCCGTGCTTCCCACCCAATTGGTTCACCTGGCGATCCGCTTCTACATTTGTGTAAAGGCCATCCGGATAGATGCCCTCGCACTCGTTGTACGTGCCTGGTGCTTTCGACATGTTCTCCACTTTGTTACTGCTCAGATCGATAGTCATTACCGAGGCGAGCCCGCCGGGCTCATAGCAGGTGAAGGTCATCTTCCGATCGTCATCGAAGAAATCCTGCGCTTCGATGGTGCAAGCTTTCGAAGGGCTCTCGTAAACCATACGTTTGTTTGTTAGCCGCGCGCTCGGGCCAGTGAGGTCAACATCGGCAACAAACAATTGCGAGTGTCCGGGGGGCAGCGCGGGATCTTGCGACGGCGTGACGGAATACGAAATCTTCATGCTCTTTTTCGAAATCGCCGCGCCTTCCGACATTTTTTGACCGAGAGCCACGGGCTTCGATCCGGGTTGTTTGCTTAGAAACCATAGCTGGTTATCTTTTGTGCGGCTGCTGTGAATGTCGGAGAATCGCGCCGGCCCGATCAGGATGTAGTCGCCGGAGGCGAGATGCATGATGCGCAGAAATGCCGCGCCGGGAACATTGCAAGTAAGGCAGCGAATCACGCGCGTTTTGAGATCGATGACAAAGGCATCTCCAAAGCTTTTATCCATGAACGCGATTCGTTGATTATCCGGCGAAATATCCGCACGCTCTCCAAAATGGGTCAGAAGTTCGGTATTTTTCGGCAGGTAGTCGAGCGGGTTGCCCTTTTTCCGCTGAGCGAACGATGAGACGGGCGATAGTAACGCGAGCGAGACAATTGCCGCGGCGAATTTAGTTAGACCAAACATCCGCATCAGGATATCGAGGCCAACGGCGTTGCGCAATGTAAAGAATTGTGCCGGATAAACAATTCTCCGTTAGATCGGTTTGTTACTTGGTATTCTAAATTACAATAATAAATTATTTGCACGTCATTGATGGAACATTCTGAGACTTGTGGCTGACCGACAGGTGATATTTATCTTTGGGATGGGGCGTTCCGGCACCTCGGCGCTTGCGCGAGTATTGTCGCTCTGCGGAGCCGCGCTGCCGGAGGATTTGTTGGCTCAAGACGAAGGTAATCCGAGAGGCTATTGGGAACCGCTCCAAGCCTTACAGTTAAATGACGATTTTCTTTTCCGTCATGGCGCGACGTGGTTCGATCCGACGCTTCGCATTCAGGATCCAGTTGTTTTCGATGAGCAGGAACGAGAAGCTTATGTCGAAAAAATCAGGATGTTTTTCGAGCAGGCATGCCCTGGTAACCCTTTGTTGGTTATTAAGGAGCCGCGAATTGCCGCGCTGGCAGGGTTCTGGTTTGAGGCCGCGCGCCGCGCCGGGTTTGCGATAAAGATCGTAATTCCCGTTCGTCATCCGGAAGAGGTGGCCGCATCGCTCGGCACCCGGTATCAAGCCTCCGTTGAATTATCGACAGCATTATGGTTGAAATACAATCTGCTTGCTGAAGCTCATTCGCGGCAACTACCGCGGGTATTTGTCGAATACCCAAACCTTTTGCGCGACTGGCGACATGAGGTCCGCAGAATTTCGCGTGCCTTGTCGGTCGATTTGACAGAAGCCGATGAATCCGAGATAGATCATTTTCTTTGCAACGATCTTCACCGTGAGAAAGCTTCAGATGCAGACAGCCCCGGTTTCAATTTGCCATGGGCAAAAGAAGTGTACACGATGTTTTCGGCAGCGGCACGCGATGTGCCCGGGGCGTTGGACGAGCTGGATCGGATTTTTTCCGATTACAGTGCGTGTGAAAGGATGTTCCGGCTCTCGTCGGGAGAATTTCAAGGCCGATTCGGTCCACCGTCAAAGCACGTCGTGGCAGGAGGCTAGCCCAAAGTTAGGTCACTTAGGTCATAAAGGAATCAATCACCGCATCCTTGCGGTCGCGGCTCGGTTAAGTTCCTGAACGTTTGCGTGAAAACATTATTTCGGATGGCCGCCGCGGAATTCGGCATAACTGAGAATTGCGAACCCTGCGGCGAGAATCACTCGCAGGCCGACAAACCACCATTTTTCACCGAGCAACGCGTAGCGCGCAGCGAGAAGCAAGAAGCCGAGTGCAATTGTGAGATACCACCAGGCCAACCATCGAGAGGGCAATCGACGCATCGACTCACCTCTCGATCAAGGTTGGGGCTGAAATTGTAACTGACGCCGCATTCAGGATAGTAGCTTAATTGGGAGTGAAACCGAACGTTACGATATCCTGCACCGCTCCTTGCCAGCCGGTAGCCGCGGTAAAGCCGACATAGGCCTCGTTGCCGCCGACAGCGCCGGGTATATTGACAGCGTACGAACCCGTATAGGTGGCCGGGTTGCTGAGATCGGTTATGGTAACGGCAAGGTTCGTGCCGTCATAAACCAGGTGCGCGGTAAAGACGTCGCTACTATGCAAATTGATTCCAGAGGGTGTCAAGTCCACCGAACCGCTGCCATAGGGAGCCATGCCTCCGCTATACAGGCCCGTGGAATTCCAGCCTTCTCCCGCGTTATTCGCGAGGTCGAATTTCAGGGCCACGCTCTTCTGAATGCCAGTCCCAGTGCTGTAGTAGTCCGTTCCGTATCCCAAGCCGCCGCCTGCTGCTCCAACGGCTGTCGGTCCCTGGTTTTGAATTACGAAAGTGAAGCCATCAGCTGCCGCACCGAAGAGTTGGAACATAAAGTCGGCGGTAAAGCGCTGGATATTCATTTTCGTGCTGAGATAGGCGGAACGGGCTTCCATCAATCCGCCGTCGGTGAGCCGCAGCCGATTACCGATGTCTTGCGCGCCGTGATTCAGGATAGTTCCGCCGAACAGGTTAGCATCCGCGGCGGGTACTGGCGGCGTGGGAGGCCCTGGGGCTAACGGGGTGGCAGGAGTCGTAGGAGTTGCCGTATACGTCCACTGAGTGATTTCCTGGACAGCCGTTAAGCCACCCGTACCGGCAGTGAAGCCGACATAGGCAAACGATCCGCCGACGAGGGACGGGATATCGACCGTAAATTGAGTGGTAAATATTTTTGTGGGTTGAGCGGTATCAAACAAAGTTAGCGTTAGAATTCTGCCGTCATAACTGAGCTTCGCGTCGTAGAGCGCTCCGTTGTGCAAATCGATTCCATTACTGGTAAGGTCCACCGCGGGCGTTGTGGGTTGGACGCCGTTTTGATACAAGCCAGTTGAATTCACACCTTCGCCGCCGTTGTCATAGAGATCGAATTTGATGGCAACGCTTTCAGGAATGGTTCGCTCTCCGAAACTGATGTGGTAGGACGGATCGGTTCCGTAACCGAGTCCGCCGCCGGTAGAGCCGATTGCATTGGGGCCTTCGCCCTGGATGGTAAAGGTGAATCCATCGGCTTGAGCGGAGGTAAGTTGAAATTGAAATTCAGTCGTAAACTCTTTCACGTTTACGGGCGTGGTGTAAAACGCGCTTGCGGCTTCGAAGGTAGTGCTGGTGTCGGTGAGGCGCAAGCGTGTTCCGTTCAAAGCGGCCGTTCCGTTCAGCGCCATCCCGTTGGCATTGAATCCACTGGAGAACGTTGGATTGGCCGGCGTGGAAGCCGATTGAACCGTGTAGAACGCTTGGACAACCTGGCTTGCGGTAAAGCCAGGGGCTTGCGCAAAGGCGCTGACTGTTGTGGGACCAGTGATTTGAACCGGACCGTTATAAATCGAGGAAGATGTGGTCGGAACACTGCCGTCGGTGGTGTAATAAATCACCGCGCCGGGCGTAGCATCGGAGATCGCGACACCGGTCGGCGCGTTAAAGATCGTATTGGCGGGCGTACCGAAGGCAGGATTAGCGGTCGGCTGGGTAGTTGAGTTGGCAAATAAGCCATAGACGGAAACGGTGTTCACGCCCGGAACAAAAACTTTTCCGTCCGCAACCATTGGCGCTGTGAATTTAACGGCGTTGCCGGCTGTATCGCGATTGTTGGGGGCCTGATTGCTGCTGTAGAGCTTGTTCGCCAAATTCGACGCGTCGTAGGCATACAGAATGGCGGGCCCTTTCCCATTGGTAAAGTTGTTCAGCGCCCAGACAATTCCGTTAGAGGTACCGTTTGCCGAAATGACCGGACTCGAGCCGCTGCCATTCGCCCCGTTCTGGCCGAAGAGATCGGCTCCTTTGGAACTGGGCAGAGAGGACAGCTTGCCATTACTGATCGAAAACGCTTGTAAGTAGTTTCCATCGGTGCCGACATAGAGAGTGTTGTTAAAGTAGGCAACCGAGTTGTGAATGCTCGATCCGCCATAAAGTGTCTGCACGTTCGCATTGGCTGTGGCATTGTAGCCGCCCATGGAATCGCGGTTAATCAGATATAGAAGACCGTTCTTGTCCGCGGTAACCAGCAGATGTTTATAGGGCCCGGACTGATCGGGCAGGATTAACGCGTCGCTAACGCCCATGTCGGCATCGGAGTTATTGAGCTGGTCCTGGTTATTGGGCGTAAACGAATCGACCAGCGATAATCCATTCGCCGGACTGAGCCGCATGGCCGTTTCGCCGTAGTTACTGTCGTCTGGGGAAAAAGTTCCGTTCCCCGAAACCACATACACATTTCCGGAGGCATCGGCCGAGACTCCGCCGCCGCTCATCCAGATACCACCGCCCCAGCCATTTGGAGTAGCGTTGTAAAACGCGGTCTGCTGCTGGATATTGGAGGCTTGGTATCCCATCACCCACCCGTGGTAATACCCCTGATCGCCGTGGGAAGCCCACGCGATATAGACGACACCGTTCAGCAGCATTAAGCCGGCGCGTTGGCCTTCAATCCTGGCGTCGAAATTGACATTGCCGCCCACATTGCCGATTGCCGAACCCTTTAGCGAGGCATTGATTTGCACCGGGCCACCCATTTTTTCGACTCCGCTTCCGAGGTCGAGAGCATGGAGACGCTGAACAAACGTAGTCTTGCCACCGGTTGTTTCTTTGGTTTTGGCGAGCACATAAATGGTGTTGCTGCTCGGATCAATTACCGGAGTACTAGTGATGCCGATTTCCGGGACGATGTCCTGCGTTCCGACGTCCGCGGGAGCGCTTAGGGTGGTGACACCCGCAGCGGGGTTGATAAAGGAAACCTTCCAGAGATAGCCTTGCGTTGGATTATTACCATTCGCATCGAAGGCGTAGACGCTGTCATGCTCGGTGACCACGTAAAGCACGTTGTGCACACCCTGGCCGGGCACATTGACCTGCTCTTTATAGAGGGGCTGGGCATAGACCTGGCCGTCAACGGATAGGCTGAACAGCCGGCCAAAGGTAGTGGTATTCACGTTTTGGGGCGTCAGAATTGTTTCCCCGAGATTGGCACTGGTCCGCGAATTGTCGTTACGCGCGGTAAGCACGTCCGCCGCCTGGAGACAGCCCACCAAAGCAGCCATTACAAAAAAAGACCGGAAATAATTAGCTGAGAACGTTCGAGAGATAAAAGTCATGCAAGTATTTCCTAAAGGACCCGGCTTTAGGGTACACAGATCTTTATAATCCCAAGATTCGTCTGGCTCTACAATGGCGAAAACCGCTTTTCTAACAAATAGATGCGGTGGATAGTACTATCCCAAAGACGGAAAAATGACAAGCGCCACTGACAAGTGGTGCATAGAACCGCTATAACCAAAAAAGCTTAATCTAGTTTGGCTGTTAGATGGCGCACGCCAGCGAAATAGCGGCGACAAGAGAGAGAAGATCATGCGGCGGAAGTTCGATTTCTACTGCTGTTTCGCCCGAACCTACGAGAATTGTCTCAAATTGGAGAAGGCTATTGTCTATAAAAACCGGAGCGCCTTTTACACCAAGTGGTGAAACGCCATTTCGAGGATAGCCAGTTTGTTCCTGGAGGTCGGAGGGCGAAGCGACTTCCACCTTTTGGACGCCCATGGCGGACGCAAGCTTTTTAAAATCAACGCGGGAGCCCGCCGGAGCCACAACTAAGGCGAAGCAGGAACGATCGGCCGCACGGACCAGCAGAGTTTTGGTAATGCGCGCCAGATCGTAGCCCAACTGGCGGGCAAAATCGACCGGGGTTTCAATGGGTTCCGGAAAATCGGCATGCCTGAGGACGCGGAACGGAATGTGTTTTCCCGTAAGTGCACGAGCCACGTTGGGGTGCACTTATTTAGAATTCCGCCCCTTCAAGCTTAGTTCCGATGATTCCAGTGCTTCTACCATAAGCCGCTTCACTTCTGGCGGGATATTCGTACCAAACCGGTTCAGATAGGCGATCAGCATTTCGCCATTGCCGCGCCGGCCGTGCAGGAATGGGAAATCCGACGGAACCATGTTGCGTATTACCAGGAGGGGCAGGGGCGATTCAAGAGGATAAAAATGATCGTTCCAAAGGCCGGTTTCCGGGCAGCCCTGATAAAACTGGCCCAACATGACGCTGCGGCGCACAAAATCGGGTTTCAGACGCTTATGTAAGAGCTCAATCTGAATTCGCGCTTTTTCATGCGTCAATTCCGGGAAAATGACAAGAATAGTTTTCAGAATCGTCTGAGAACTGTTTTTCGGCTCCAATTCGAAGAACCATTCCCGGTAGCGCTCAATCGTCTGGGCGACGTGATCCTGATCGACATCCTCGCCCATGCAAGTCGTCAGCCAGTAGTGATGCTGATTTAACGAGGGAAGGGTAAATGGACAGACAGGGCCCTCACGGCCCAGGTCGGGATGAGGACGGCACAAAAAGGCTCGGGTCCACTCGATAATTGTCCGGAATGACGTTACTTGAAGGGGGGTCAAACCTTCGAGCAACTCGGTACCGTTTTCGAAGTCCAAACCGTTATAAAGAACAAGATCATCCCGGTGCAGAGGCATAAAGCAAATTTCTCCGGCGACTAGTATGCTGTCCGGGCAATTCGATACTTCACGGACAAGCGTCGAGACGAGTCTCGACGCGGCACACATTGCTTGAACCGCGCACAACGCCACAAATCGGCTGCGCGCTCAAGTGTGTGCGCCACGGAAGATCGAAAAAATCGGACGCGCTAGAGGCTGCTAATAGTCTAAAATACCCGCTAGATTAGATTCATTGATCGATCGGATGAGAATATTCCGAACTGCTAGAGTTGCTGGCGGCGAGGCATTCTTCAATCTGATTTTCAATGCCATGGGCCAACTCCGCCGCAAAGGGGACTTCGAGCAGCCGGTCGTGATCAATGGGAATGTGGCGCACATCGAGCCTCCCGGTGACGAGTGCGCGCCAAACAACGGGAAGATTTTTAGCAGAAGCCGGGGCATTCACGTCGGCAAGAAACAGAGTGACACGGGCGTTTAACGGCTGCGGGCGATAGTTGCGGATCGCAAACAGAAACGCGGACACCGCATCGAGCCGCACGGGATTCCAACTCCAATTCCGGGAGCGGGCGTAAAGCTTAAGTTTTACCGTGGCCCACAGGCGCGCCATGTCGCGGGCGATGATTCCGGCGCGCTTACCCCGGGCGACGGCTTTCATTTGGATGACACGCCGCTGGATCGCGCCGAGCGGCCGCTTCAAACCAGCCGGATACGGGCCGGCGCCGGGCCGAGGGTGAGGCAGCGATTGCGGATGAAGGTAGCTATCGAACAGGACAATCAGCTCGACCTTCTCTCCGCTTTCTTGCAATAGCCGAGCCATCTCGAACGCCACCAAGCCACCGGCGGAATAGCCTCCTAAGAAATAGGGGCCGGACGGTTGTACAAGCCGCACGTATTTGAGATAGTCGATCGCCATGTCGTCGATGTTCGTGTGCGGATACTCGTCATGACTTAAACCGCGCGCCTGAAGTCCATAAAAGGGGCGGCCGATCATGTGCTCACTCAAATTTTTGAACGTAAGTACATTGCCACCGATGGGGTGAACGCAAAAGAAGGGCACGCCGGCACCGCCGCGAATCCGCACCAAAGGCGACCATTCGGGGTTTTCCGCGCTGGAGATAATCTTTGCCAGCGCGGACACCGTGGCAGCTTCGAACAAAGTGGAAAGCGGCAGTTGCTTACGAAAGCGGCGTTCTATTTCCTCAAATAATTTGGCGGCGAGTAGAGAATGGCCGCCGAGATCGAAGAAGTTATCGTTGGCACCGATATTGTGCATTTTAAAAACACGGCGCCAAACAGCCAGCATCGCGAGGGTAACCGGGTCCTCAATGGAGGCCATCGGCGCCGCATCGGATTCGGGCGACAAATCGCGGCGGCTTAGCTCCTGCCGGTCTATTTTTCCGCTCGGGGTGAGCGGCAGCGCCGGAACCTTTACAAACCGGGCTGGCGTCATATAGGCCGGTAATCTCGCGGAGACAAACGCGCGGAGATTTTCATTCGCGACGTGGCAGCTTGCCAGAGTACGGTAGTAAGCAACGAGAACTTTGTCCGCGGAGCCAGCATCCTGATGGATGATAACGGCCGCTTCAGGGATATCGGGATGCTCGCTTAGCGTGTTTTCGATTTCCTCGAGTTCAATCCGGTAGCCGCGAATCTTGATCTGGTTGTCGATGCGGCCGGCAAATTCGAATGCTCCGTCGGCTCGCTGGCGGACCAGGTCGCCGGTTCGATAGACGCGCTCGATGCGTCCCGGTTCAATGGCGTAGTCGACGAAGCGTTCTTGCGTCAGTTCAGGATGGTTGCGGTAGCCCCTGGCAAGGCTTTCGCCACCGATCAGGAGCTCGCCGTGCTCACCAGGCGACACCCTTCGTCCCTCCTCGTCGACCACGTAAGTGCGAATGTACGGCATCGCATAACCAATGGGAGACGGCAGATCGTCAGGGCGGACATGGCAGGAAGTAGCCACGATGGTTACTTCAGTCGGCCCATAATGATTCCAAAATGCGCCGGTAGCCTGCAACATTCGCTCGGCAAGCTGGCGGTCGAGCGATTCGCCGCCGGTGACTGCCCGCAGCCTACGGTCTCCTTTCCAACCACTTTCAAGCAGGAGCCGCCAGAGAGCCGGGGTGCCGAAGATAAGAGTCGGACGGTGCTTTTCGATGGCGGCCAGGAGCAGATCGGGCGAAAGGAGCCTATGTTGCGGAAGAAGCACCAGCCGGGCGCCGGAATCGAGGCTCACAAACATTTCCATGACCGAGACATCGAATGAGGGCGACGTGACGGCGAGGACGATATCGTCTGGGCTGGTTTCAAGTTGCTGGCGGACGGCTTGCAAGCAGAGGCATAAGCCGCGGTGGCAAACTTCGACGCCCTTCGGCCGTCCGGTTGACCCCGAAGTATAGATGACGTAAGCTAAGTCGCCGGATTCGGGCGGGCGGAGATTGGTTGCCGGCGCCGGATCGCGATGCTCCAGTAGTGACTTGGCGGTGACCGCGCGCCGGTTACCCAGCCGCCCGATGAATTCCGCGGAAGTAATCACCAGCGCTGCCTGAGAGTCGTCGAGCATGTACTCCAGGCGCTTGTCGGGAATGAACGGATCAATGGGGAGGTAGGCGGCCCCGGCTTTAAAGATGCCCACCACGGCGATTACAAAGGGAATAGAGCGATTCAGGCAAACGGCAACCAGTGCCTCCGGGCCGATGCCAGAGCGCTTCAGGTTTTCGGCAATCCGGTCGGACTGGATGCTCAGTTCACCATACGTCAGTTGTAAGCCTTCAAATTCGACTGCAACTGCGTGCGGGGCTCGAGTCGCATATTCCTCGATGTTTTCTAAGACAGAGGCTTGGCATGCCGACCGAGCCTGCTGAGGAAGCATCCTTACCGTTTCTTTCCTGGCATCAACCTGACTGCCCTATTCATGGATTTTAATTCTACCCGGAACGGTTATCCTTCAATAACTCTTTAAAATACTGTGTTGGCGCGAGGTCAGCCTCAATGGCCGTTTACTAAAGTGTCCGAGGCCCTTTCCATACTGGGGTCGCTTACGCTTCCGGCTTCCATGAGAAGGCCGGCCCTTGTCAACTGTGTTTTTGATCCTACGATCATGAAAGTGGATCGCCAACCAACGGGAGGCCCGACAAACAGGTCTTTTTCTCCCTGATAATTTTTTCGCACCGCCGATACGCCCTGCTTCCATTCGCACTCTTTCGTGGAGCCTTTTGCTCCGGTGCCAGTTGGTGTTCTCAATCTTCAAACGGGTGCTGCCATCTCAGTTTCGAACTGAGCCTCTCCTACCAGAGAGCTCGTTCTGCCAGAAGCCCGCAGTCACCCGAACCCGGCGATGTGCGACAAAACCGAAAAATCCTTTCTTCAGGCCGCTTTCTTTTTAGCTGCTCTGGCCTTCGCTCTTCCATGGGCCTGGCTATTCCGTAGCGGCTCATAGACTTCGCCGCTCACCCACAAGCGATGCAACAAAATCGCCAGCTTGCGCGCCACCGCCACCACCGCACGCTTCTTCGCATTCTTGCCGCCACGGGCGAACAACTGCACACCCCAACGCCGTAGATCCGTATCCGGTGCTCCTCGCCGCAGCACGCAATGGGCGGCCTGAACCAGCAAACTACGCAAGTACACATCGCCTTCCTTGGTAATGCGCAGCTGCGGTTGGCTCTCGCCCGACTCGCTGTGTTTCGGCCGCAAACCCACGTAGCAACCTAGATCCCGGCTCTTGCCGAAGCGCGCCGGATCTTCCACCGTCAGCACGAACGTCAGAGCGATCAAGGTTCCCACTCCGCTCACCTGCTCGAGGAGTGCGGTCTCCGGATATTCTTCCCGGGCGATCTGCTCGATTGCCTCGTCATAGTTGTGGATGCGCTGGCTCAGCGACTGGATTTCCTCCGCTAGGGGCTGCAGCGCCGGCCTCAGGCAAACCGGCAGATGCTCCAGCCGCTCTACATCCATCTGGTAGCTCGCGCACTTCGGAATGCGCTCGCCCACACTCTTGGCCAGCCCGCGCAGCGCGTTCACTAACTGCGTCCGTGCCTCCACCAGCGCTGCACGCGCTCGAATCACCATTAAATGCTGCTGTGCCTGCTCACTGCGGTGCCGGATTGGACGCAACAGTTGCGGATCAAAGCGCGCCAAGCGCGCCAGCATGTGCGCATCCAGCTTGTCGTTCTTGCGGCTACTTTCCGTGATCAGTTTCACCTGCCGCGCGTTGGCCACGATCACCTCGTGCCCCAGCGCTATCAACAACCGGCTGACCCACGGCGAGTGCGTCCCTACCTCGAGCGCGATCCGGCACCGTCCCAGCCTCCCGAACCGTTCACCCAGAGCCTGCTTGCGAGTGGCCACTTTGTCTTCGTATACCTTCTCGCCATTTTCGGCGAGCACGCAATAGTGGCTGATCTGATCCCCCAGATCCAGCCCAATCGTGAGCGGTTCCATGCTTCTGCCCTGGATCCTTCGCTTCCTTTCCACGCTTCCTTCACGCTTGCTATTCTTCTTCATAAGCCGGTCTCCTTTTTGCACTTCGAGTGCGTTTCCATTGGGAGCTTAACGCATCCCGCTGAGGAGGCCGGCCTTCTCATCCCATCTC
>DATNAF010000177.1:0-7077 GCA_035572845.1 Terriglobales bacterium | reverse complement strand
GCGGTTCGTCGATCTTTCAAATCAAGGTGCACGAGATCTGGGATTCAAGGACACCGGCGTCCTGTGGCGCGCAGGATACGACATGCCGCCGCAACAGTTCGATGCGGATTTGGACCGACTTTGGGAACAGGTGCGGCCACTCTATCTTTCTTTGTACACATTTGTCCGCGCACGGCTCTCGCAGAAATACGGCGCGCAAGTCGTGCCGCCCAATGGACCCATTCCCGCGCATTTGCTGGGAAATCCGTGGGCGCAGGCCTGGGGCAATGTGTTTCCGATTCTCGGCTTGCCGGAGCACAGCAGCGGTTACGACGTGACGGAACTGCTAAAAGCTAAGAATCTCGACGCGCACGGCATGGTGAAATATGGCGAGAATTTTTATAAGTCGCTGGGTTTCGCGCCGCTGCCACAAACCTTTTGGGAGCGGTCGTTATTTACTAAGCCCGCAGATCGCGACGTCGTCTGCCACGCCAGCGCTTGGGACATCGACAACAAAGACGATGTGCGCATCAAGATGTGCATCCAGATTCGCGGCGAAGATTTTGTAACCATTCACCATGAGCTAGGCCACAATTTTTACCAGCGCGCCTACAAAGACCAGCCGTTTTTGTTCGAGAACGGCGCCAATGATGGTTTCCACGAAGCCATCGGCGATACCATCGCCCTCTCAATTACGCCGGAATACTTGAAGGAAATCGGACTGCTCGAGCGGATTCCGCCACCAGAAGCTGACATTCCGCTCCTACTACGCCAAGCATTGGACAAAGTCGCGTTTCTTCCATTCGGTCTCCTGATCGACAAATGGCGATGGCAGGTGTTTTCGGGCGAGATCAAGCCGGATGATTACAACAAAGCCTGGTGGGACCTGCGCCTGAAATATCAGGGTGTGGTGCCGCCGGTCGAGCGCAGTGAAACTGATTTCGATCCGGGCGCCAAGTATCATGTGGCCGGCAATGTTCCTTACATGCGTTATTTCCTGGCAGATATTTATGAGTTTCAGTTCTACCGCGCAATGTGCCGCGAATCCGGCTACAAAGGCCCACTGAACCGCTGCACATTTTTCGGATCGAAAGCCGCTGGCGCCAAGCTGAACAAGATGCTCGAAATGGGCCAGAGCAAGCCTTGGCCTGATGCCATGGAAGCACTCACTGGTCAGCGAGAAGCCGACGCGAGCGCCATCATTGAGTATTTTGCGCCGCTCAAGAAGTGGTTGGATGAGCAGAATAAGGGAATGAAGACTGGCTGGTAGGAGCCGCGGCTGGTTTGCGATTAGAAGGAATCGGCTATTTCGCGGTCGAAAATGGCCTTGTATTTGGCGTCAACACGGTCAAATCGCCAAAGGTTTCTTTCTTCACTGGGCCTCGCAGCTTTACTGAGTGATCAATCATCCATAGTTCCGGGATGATCTCGCCCACCATCTTCCCGTGACAGAAGAGCCGGACCACCGAACTCTCCGAAACCACAATGCCTACCGCCTTAGTCACGGCGCTCATGTTCGCTGCGGCAAGATGCCTGCTGCCCAGGCCTAGCGGCACATCGACCTGCGAGGCGAAAGCATCGAGATAACGGCAGGCGGAAAGCACGACGCCATCATGGCTGACTACAAAGCCGCCGTCTAACTGCGCGAGTTCCTTGATCGTACCCCGCAGATTTGGGTTGGTTACGTGGCGCGCAGATTCCGGATGACCGGCCAAAGGATCCAGAATTAACGTTCGTGATTTCGCCAGCACTGCTTGCTCATCGCCCAGAGTAAAAAGCGTTCCGATGCGCCGGCCTTCGCGGCCCTCTCTCGCGATCTCCACCGCAAGCTCGATCAGCGCTTCTAAAACTTCGGGATCGTATTCGGTGACCTGGCAGAGAATGCTTTCAAACATACGGTTCAGGAAACCTTCAATTCACGACCGGCTGTTCGTTGGTTGAGGTCCATCAGATCGCGATCCTCTTTATGGGAAACACCGGGTCCTTTTTTCTTTCGGAACGAAGTTAACAGGGTCTTCACAATAACGTAAAGTACCGGGATAAAGAATAGATTGAGAACGGTCGAGAACAACATCCCGCCGACAATCGCGGTTCCGACCGAATGCCGTCCCAGTTTGCCGGCTCCGCTCGCGAAGTAGAGCGGCAGCACTCCAAGAATAAATGCAAACGATGTCATCAGAATCGGGCGCAGCCGCAGCTCAGCCGCTTCAATCGCCGCGTCGATGATGCTGCGGCCCCGCTCAAGTAATTGCTCGGCAAATTCGACGATAAGAATTGAGTTCTTTGCCGAAAGGCCAATCAGCATCACCAGCCCGATTTGGACATAAACATCGTCGACAAGCCCGCGCATGTTGATGAACAACAACGCACCCAATACCGCCATTGGGACGGCCAGCAAAATAATGAATGGCAGTGCGAAGCTTTCGTATTGCGCGGAAAGCGTGAGATACACCACCAGCAGGCCGAGAGCGAAAATGATGATGGCTTTACCGCCGGCTTCAACTTCTTCAAGCGCGAGCCCCGACCAGGTGTATGACATGCCTTGCAACATATTTTGCTTTGCCAGTTCACCCATGGCTTTCAGCCCCTGAGCCGAACTGTATCCCGGAGCTGCCGCGCCATCGATTTCCGCCGAGCGGAACAGGTTGAAGTGATTAATAACCTGCGGCCCCGATGCATCTTTGAGCGAAACAATGTTCTGAAGCGGCACTAATCCGTTTGTCTCCGAACGCACGTAGTACTGCCGCAAATCACGCGCAGTCATGCGGAATGGCTGGTCGGCCTGCACATAAACCCGGTAAGAGCGGTTGTTGAAATCGAAATCGTTGACGTACTCCGATCCCATGTACACGCCGAGGGCCTGTGTAACTTGGCTGATCGGAACTCCCATGGCTTTAGCTTTTTCGCGATCGATCTCCACCAATTGCTGGGGATCGTTGGCAGTGAAGCTGGTGAACAATCCCGTCAAGTCCTGACGCTGATGACTTGCGGCAACAATTTTGTGCGCCACTGAGTCGAGGTCCTGCAACGTGTTTCGTCCCTGATCCTGTAACTGGAACTGGAATCCGCCAAAGCTGCCGATGCCGTTCACCGCGGGCGGTTCGAATGCGGCCACGATAGCGCCGGGTATCGCAAACAGCTTCGGACGAACGCGGGCGACGATGTCGCTGGCGGCGTGACCTGCGCCTTTGCGTTCATCGATCGGCTTAAGAGGAGCGAAGACTAGGCCGTAGTTTGGCGAACTTCCACCGGATAGCGAAAACCCCGGCACAGCGAATGTGCCGAACACATCCGGATCGGCGCGGAGAATCTGCTCAGCCTGTCTGGCAATGTTCGTGGTGTAGGAAAGCGACGCTCCCGGCGGGGCTTGAATCACCGTTATGAAATAATTCTGGTCCTCTTGCGGAACGAATCCGGTAGGCACGTGAAGATACATGAACCCTGTGGCGGCCAGTCCCGCAACAAACAACACGATCATGACGTAGCGATACTTCAGCACGCGGCAGATAGCTTTGCCGTAGCCGCTTGCAGTTCCGCGAATGCCGGCCTCCACGCCGCGCACAAACTTTGCGTACCCGTGTGAGAGCCAGCCGATGTGTGTCCAGTCAAAAAGCGAATACTTCGATTCTTCACCCCGCAACAGCAGCGCCGCCAGCGCGGGTGAAAGCGTTAATGCATTGAATAATGAAATCGCAATTGAGAACGCGATGGTGAGCGAGAACTGCCGGTACAGAATGCCGGTAGTGCCGGGAAAGAAAGAGACCGGCACAAACACCGAAATCAGCACCAGTGAAGTTGCAACGACGGCGCTCGCCACTTCAGCCATAGCCGCGGATGTTGCAGTGTGCGGATCAGTATGATCGGCATCGATGTGGCGTTGAGCATTCTCGATTACTACGATCGCGTCATCGACCACCAACCCTGTGGCTAGCGTTATTCCGAATAGCGTCAGCGAATTAATAGAAAAGCCGAATGCCTTAATGAACGCAAATGTCCCGATCAATGACACGGGAATCGTGACCGCAGGAATAATGGTGGCACGCCAGTCGAGCAGGAACAGAAAAATAACCACGATTACTATGACAATCGCTTCTTCAAGGGTCGTGACCACTTCCTTAACTGAGTCGCCAACCACGGTCGTGGTATCAAAGGCGATCACATACTTCATTCCCGGAGGGAAAGACTTCGACAAATCTGCGAGTGCCGCCTTGGCGGCCTTGTCCACGTCTAGAGCGTTCGCGTTCGAGAGTTGCTGGACGCCGATGCCGATGGCTTCGTGGCCGCTGTACATCAGGTTGGTGTCGTAGCTTTCGGCGCCAATCTCAGCTCGCCCAACATCTTTCAATTGCACTATGCCGTTAGGGGTATTCTTCAGAATGATGCTTTCGAACTCTTTGGGGTCCGAAAGCCGGCCTACTACTCGCAACGCAACTTGAAAATTTTGCTTCGGGTTGGCAGGTGGACGTCCCAACTGACCAGCGGGTATCTCAACGTTCTGTTCCTGCAGCGCGGACACGACATCTGCGGCGGTCAACTGCCGCGCAGCCAATTTTGTGGGATCCAGCCAGATGCGCATCGCATATTTGCGCTCGCCAAAGATAAGCACGTCGCCTACGCCCGGAATGCGTTTCAGCGCGTCTTTCACATACACGTCCAGATAATTGGAGATGTACTGGTTGGAAAGGCTGTTATCGGGTGAAAAGAATCCGGCCGCAAAAACGAAGTTGGGGTTCGCCTTAGTAATGGTGACACCGGTATTCTTGATTTCCTGGGGAAGGCGGCCTTGAGCAGTCGCGACCCGGTTCTGCACATCGACGGCTGCGATGTTCAAGTCGTAACCGGTGCGAAACACCACATTGATGTTACTGGTGCCATCATTCGAACTGGTCGATGTGATGTAGTGCATTCCTTCGACGCCATTGATCTGCTGCTCAAGCGGGATGGTGACGGCCGACTCAACCACATTGGCGTTCGCGCCGACATAGTTGCTGGTCACGGTCACTTGCGGCGGGGCCAGGGCGGGATAAAGAGAAATAGGAAGAGTGGGAATCGAAACCGCACCGGCCAAGATGATCAGCAGCGCGCAAACCGTAGCAAAGATCGGTCGTCGAATAAAAAAATCTACCATTGGGCACCCAAATGAGATTGTGACGTTTAAGCTGCCGGTAACATCGATCGAAGCTGAAAGCTAGCTGATAGGTCGAACTGGCATACCGTCCACCAGGAACTGTGTTCCCGAAACAATGACTTTGTCTCCGGCTTTCAGTCCGGCGGTAACTGCGTAATCGTTGCCGATGGTGTCGCCGAGTGAGATGGCACGCTGCTTAGCTACAGATCCGTTGCCGGATGAATCTGCCAGATAGACGAACGGCTGCCCGCCAACCCGCGTGACCGCCAGCACTGGCACTGTTGGCGCCGGAGAAGTGCTCCACACCACTCGCGCCTTTACCAGTTGCGCGTTGCGAAACCGATCACGTGGTGCATGGATCGGGGCTTTCACCAGAATGCCCTGCAGCGCATTGTCAACCTGCTGCGAAATGAAATCGATTTTTGTCTTCTCAATCAGCTCACCGCTACTGGTCACAACTTGCACCGGCAGGCCCATGCGAATTTCCGAAGCGCGCTCAGTGGGAATGTAAATATAAGCTTCGAGATCGGTGTTCTTGTCCACCGTGGTCAGCAGCGTCTGGGGCGAAACATAGTCGCCGAGGTGCACGGGTATGTCGCCGACAATACCATCGAACGGCGCGGTCAGATGGTAATAGGCGAGTTGCCGCTGCTGCGTCACTAGCGCGGCTTTGGCGGCGTCCAAATCGGCTTTCGAATTCTCGAAGGCCTGCACTGCGTAGTCATAATTCTGCTTACTGGTGACGCCGCCTTCGTATAACTTGCGTTGTCTTTCGACTTCCTGCTTGTTGTACTCGAATGTTGCTTGTTTCTGAGCTTCAGTGCTCCGCTGCTCATCGACTGTAGCTTGTTGCTTCAGCGGATCTATGGTCATGAGCACTTGTCCGGCGCGCACACGGTCTCCAGACTTCACCAGGATTCGAGTCAGCGTGCCATCCACTTGCGGCTGGATGCTTGCCGAACGGCGCGACTTTATAGTCGCGACATATTCATCAGCCCGCGGAACCGGCGCAAGATTAATGGTCTCGATTTTTACCGGCAGCGGCTGTGGCGGCGGTGCTTTGGCTTCCGTCTTGCCGCATCCGGTATTGATGAAAGCGGCCGCCAGCGCGACAGGCGCCAGAACTATCAATTTGCTGAACTTCCGCATTGCACGCTCCCTGCAACTCAACCCTTATCAACAAAAGATGCCTCGTGGAGTGGGCAAGATTCAAAAGCTGAGCAGTCAACTCTACAAAATCAGTGAGGGTAGCGGTTGTGCCGCTGGTGTCCCGAACAGAACTATGCGATTAGACCGGGAGGTCTTCGCCAAAAGGAATGTTCGTGATAGTGAAAAGTTTTACTTACGCGACGTGCTCGTCATTATCCAAGTACTCGCCGGGAACGTCGTCTTCAGGAACTTCGCGAGTAGTCACTTCAGAGACATCGGCATCTTTCGCGTTCTCCACTCCATCAACAGCATCAGCTTCAAACGCGTTGCCCTCTTCCGCCAGTTCTTCAACGCTTTCAGAATCGGCGCTGGCGATGTCCGAAATTTGCTGAGTATCGCCAGATTGTCCGGCTGAGTCCGGCCCTAGCTCATCTCGTTTCGATTTGTTTTGCCGAGTCATAGGATTCTCCAGCTATTAGGATGATTGGCGTCGCTCAAAGACTCGCAGTTTCGCTGAAAAATTTTAGGCTGCTTCCCGTTCCAGTGCCAACCGGTCCCACTTACCCAGATTCGCGGCAGCATCATAGGTGCTCTGGCAAAACTGCAGCAATGCTGAGCTTGGCGATTCCGACTTGCGTACGTCCTCGTAAGGCAACAGAAATTCTCCCAGACTCGGGTTGTAAGCTGCCGCATTCGGCTGCACTCGGGCTTGCTTAAACCCGTTCGGCTCTGGCGCAGCATAAGAATAAAATGCGGCGTCTGACATGCCGCTTGTTCCGGGCCAGAACCCCACACTGCTTACTTCGTGGGAATAGGCTTCT
>DATNAF010000176.1:0-5417 GCA_035572845.1 Terriglobales bacterium | reverse complement strand
CTCCAGTGAATCGTGCTCATTCTGAAAATAGGCGCAGGAGTACACCATTTGCGGGCCGAGGAAGAGCTCGTAGAACTCCGGCGGGAGATCGTAATGATAGTGAATGGCTTCGCGATCTCGCGATTTCGAGTGCACGGCCCCCGGCAGGTGAGCCTTGCGCGAAAGCAATCTTGGCCGTCCCGTTTGGGGAAGGCGGCGCAGCCGCGCCGCGAGGCGGGTTTTCTGTACCATGCTCTCATTGCGGCCGAGGATCATATCGGAGAGCTCAAAGGCGGCGGCGATGTCACCTTCAATATCGAAGTCGCCGAAGACATAAGCCTCGCCGACCCCGAGTTCTCGCCGGTCGCGCAGCATGCGGCGCAATGCTCCTGGATGCGTCAGAGCCAATGTAAAACGCGAGTCGTGGCTGCGCTCCCAAACCGTTCCGTCCCAAAACCGCACGCGACACGGAAGATCATCATCTGCGAACAACGCCTCCAGCAACTCGATGCTGCGGTGGACCACTTCGTCGTTAGACCACTGAGGAGACGAGCTTCTTTGAGACATTGACATGCAGTACATTGCCTCGGCAGGTCGTCACGCAGAGCCCGAACCTTACGACGTAAGTGACTCAGAGCGAGCGCCCTGCCTGTATAGACGCATTTCTGGGTGACTCCGATGCTTTATGAAGGTTGCATGTGCCAGATGAAAGCAGGGTGATTTCACGATGCTCTGCCCGCGCCAGAAACCTGAGATGCCCGAGCACTCTGTCCCCAATTCGTGTCAAGGCAATATTTCACCACTTTCGTGTAAGCGTCCCGAATGGGTGGAAATTCTAACCCGCTGCCGGCCAGGAGATTGGCCGTGTGCTGGGTTTCAAACTCCTGATGAAAAGCCAACTGCGGCAAAAAGAAATCCAGCACTCGCAAAAGCTCCTTTAGCAAGCGATCGCCGCCACTGAGTCGCTCTTTCACAAAATCGTGATACTCGGGGAGGCTTACCATCTGTGGGACCCGAATCGGCTTCCATCGATTCGCCTGCGGATGCGACTCGAAAATTTCGGTTGTAAGCGCAATCATCTCCTTCAATGTCAGGCTATTCTCGGTTCCGGCGCACAAATGAACAATCCCGCCCGGCGTGAAGCGTTTGTCGAATAAAAACGCCAGAGCGGGAATCACCCAGTCGCTAGGAACCAGATCCATGGGAGCATCCGGTTTCCCGGGAATCATTGGCAAAGCATTGCGGGGAAATAGCCGGAGCAGATGATGCACGTAGTTGAACTGCCCCACATGGCCGGTTTGCGAGTTGCCGATAACTGAACTTAGACGAAAGATAGCCACCGGAATCTGCTCGGCATAATGCCGAACAACCTCCTCGGCTTCAAATTTCGATTCTTGATAGCTATTTGTGAATGCCGGAGCGGCTGGGACTGCTTCTTCGGAGATGCGGCCCTCGCGAGTTCCAGCCACATAGACTGTACTGATATAGGCGACCTTGGCGAGACGCCCGCAATTTCGGACGAGGTTCAAAAGGTTCCTGGTACCGGCGACGTTGGTGGCGCGGACCTCGTCGAGCGGAAGGCTAAAGCGCGTTTCTGCCGCACAGTGAATTACTTCGACGAGCGAGGACCGAAGGCTTTTGATTTGGCTATCGTCAAGGCCTAGATGAGCTAGCCTCAGGTCTCCCTGCAAGAGTTCAACAGTCCCTGGCAGTCCCTGGTCTTGAAGCTTCTGAGGATCGCGAACCAGAACGGCTACTCGCCTGTCTGGCTGTGCCTCCAGCAACTTTCTCAGCAGCTCGCGGCCGACCATTCCGGTTGCGCCGGTCAGAAATAACTCCGGAGCAGAGCTCAAGCAGCGGCTTGGACGATGGGCTTAGGGGTGAAGGTATATCCGCCGGTCAAACAAACCTCGTGTGTCTTGCCCCCGAAGCTTTGAGGGAGAGTGATCGACAGCCTTTTCTCGTCGGCAGTGAAGTGCCAGGAGATGGATTCGCCGGATTGGAGTGCTTCTCGGATTTGTGCTCCCGACCGGGAGCTCTCGGGGATTCAGTGACCGGGCAGAACGGATGCGCGGGTTTCTCGGGATGGGAACAGCCCGTGCTCCTGCAAAATGCAGCTACCGCTCAGGAAAAAGCTATGGTTGTCGAGAATCTCTCCCTTTGAATTGAGCACCGCGCAAACCGGTTGGGTCAACTCCTGAGGAATCTCGACCGCTTCAAGCATGCGGGCAAATTCGGGAAATTCAAGGCGAACGTGAAATTCAGCCGACGCGCGCTTCTGCGCATAATCGAGCACGCCGCAGCTGCAGCTCCCGGAACGATCGTCAAGCATGATATTCAGTGCCCCGGAATTGAACGCCTTGCCTTGCCATTCCAACGGCAATCCGTCTGGAACACTGGCTTGCAATCGCGTAACGCTGAACGGTACCAGGTTGGAATCCATCCGCGACCTCCTTCAGAGTAACGACTAATAATTCTGCTCCCGCAATCCTTGATTTGTACAATGCGTTTCTGAGAACCCCAATGGCGGCCGCGCCGACCGCGTGCCTTTGCTCTCTGATGCAAGGGGCGGTCGGGGCTTTTGTTACCATCTTCATTCATCCATGTGCAGTTCTGGCGAAAACGTGGTTCGTATTGAGGCGCAGGCCCTCAATGCATTGGCCGACCGGCTTGAAGGAGAGATGAAGGCGAGCTTCGCTCGCGCAGTGGACTTGTTGTTTCGCTGCGCCAGCCGAGTCGTTGTTACCGGCATGGGTAAGAGCGGAATCATCGCGCAAAAAATCGCAGCGACACTCAGTTCTACAGGAACGCCGTCACTCTTTATGCATCCTGCGGAAGCATTACATGGCGATCTTGGCATGGTGGCCAAGGGAGACATCGTGGTCGCGCTTTCTTCCAGTGGAGAGACCGAAGAGCTGCTCAAACTATTGGCGAAGATTAAGCGGGTGGGCGATGCGCTCATCTGCCTCACTTGCAATCTGAATTCAACTCTGGCGCAGGCTTCCGACGTGGCCTTGGATTGCTCTGTGGCTCAAGAAGCATGTTCCTTAGGTCTTGCGCCGACTGCAAGTACCACCGTGATGCTGGCTTTAGGCGATGCGATCGCGCTGGCAGTTTCGGAAAAGCGGGGCTTCAAGGAAGAAGATTTTGCCGAGCTGCATCCTGGTGGCAACTTGGGAAAGAAGCTGATGCGAGTGTCGGAAGTGATGCACTCTGGAGACGCTCTCCCGCGCGTCTCTGCCGATACCGCCATGCACGATGTAATCTACGAGATGTCGCGTAAGAAGCTAGGACTTACTACCGTCACCGAGGGCGAAAAGCTTCTCGGCATCATCAGCGATGGAGACCTGCGTCGTCTGCTGGAGCGACGTGGCAAGGACGCGATGGACTTAAAGGCGGGCGATTGCATGACCCGAACGCCAGTCACGGTCCATCCCGGCACATTTGCAATGACGGCGTTGAACCTGATGGAAGAGAAAAAGATTACATCGCTCATCGTGGTCAACGGGAACTCGCACTTGATGGGTGTGGTTCATCTCCATGACCTCTGGGGAACGGAATCGATTTGAGGAGGTTGCACATATGCCTGCTCCCAGTCCGCGGCAAGCTCTCGAAGATTTGAATGATGAAGCGGTTCTTCCAAATCCGGTCAAAGTCCGCGACATGCTTTTCCACGCTAAACTTGCGCCCGACCAGTCACTGGAGCTGAATCGCGAGTTCACCGAATATCAGAAGCACTTCGGCGAGGCGCTGAAGCTCGCGAAGGCGATTCTGGGCAAGTTGGCAGCGTGAAAACCCATGCGAATGACTGTACGTTTTCTGATTGTGTTCGTCGCCTCGGCAAGCTGTGCACAAGAGGCATTTCTCCCAGGTTTGCACGTAGAGAGTGAATCATGCGAAAGCCCTGATCTTTTTCATAGGAATCGCGTCTGGTCGCCGGACTGCTCCGGCTATTTTGAAAACGAAGCCCAGGGGCTCGAATTTGATAGCGCTGTGCCGCTTCGCGCTACTTTGTTTTCCCGAACAACAAGAGCATTTGTGATTCGTGGAAAAGCCACTTACATCAGTGATCCGACGATTCAAACGAGAGAACTGCTTGCTGCGCAGCGAACGTTGGCTTGCCCTTTTGTAAATGTCGAAGCACTGAGATGGATTGGATCAAAACACCTTCTCTTAAAGGCAGAAACCCGCGGCAGCGGGAATTGTGGTCGAATCTCAGGTCAATATGTGGTTGATGCGGCCACTGGCGACGTCGTTCGAATAGTAGGCGCATCCGACGCAAGCGGCACCAAGTAACCATCTGGTCTTGCAGAGGGTTTGGTAGCTGCTCTCCAACGACGGGCAACAGCAAGGCCGACGCACTCTGTTCGTTACAATTGAGCTTTGTCTTTATATTCCTGAGAACTCACGGAAAATTACATGCATCGCTGGTCGCAATCTTTCATTCCTACTCTGCGCGAGGCTCCCACCGACGCCGAAGTCGCGAGCCACAAATATCTGATCCGTGCGGGGTATATCCGTCAATTGGCGGCGGGAATCTATTCCTATCTTTTCCTTGGGCAGCGGTCAGTTGACAAGATCATCGCCATCATTCGCGAGGAAATGGACAAGATCGGCCAGGAGTTCCTGCTTCCAGCGCTGCATCCACGGGAACTGTGGGAAGCGAGTGGACGCTGGTCGGTGATGGGCGACAACATGTTTCGCCTGAAAGACCGCGGCGGCCGCGATCTGTGCCTGGGCATGACACACGAGGAGGTCGTGACCGAAATCGCGCGCAAGGAGCTGCGTAGTTACAAGCAGTTACCGCAGATCTGGTATCAGATTCAGACCAAATTTCGCGACGAGCCTCGTCCTAAATCGGGACTGTTGCGCGTGCGCCAGTTCATCATGAAAGACGCGTACTCCTTCGATATCGATGCCGCCGCCCTGGACGTCTCGTATCGCAAGCACTACGAGACCTATACGGCAATCTTCAGCCGCTGCGGACTGAAATTCGTGGTGGTCGAGGCGCACTCCGGAGCTATGGGAGGATCGCAGTCGCACGAATTCATGGTGTACACCGATGCCGGCGAGGACATGGTTGCGAGCTGTCCCAATTGCGGATACGCCGCGAATCTGGAAAAAGCTATTTCGCGACTTGCGCCCGAGCAGGACCTCGCTCCGAGCGGCAATGGATCTCCGGAGCTGGCACATACGCCCGGTAAGAAGACCATCGAAGAAGTCGCTGCATATTTGGGTGTTTCACCGCGACAGAAGATCAAGACCTTGGCTCTGATCGGAACCTGGGACACCAAAGATGGCAAGCAGGAGCACCGTCCCGTGGGCGTGTTCGTTCGCGGCGACCACATGCTAAATGAAGCCAAGCTGCTGGCAACAATCGGCGCGCGTGAGGTGCGTCCGATGCATGCTGAGGAGATCGAGGGCGCCTTCAAGTCGCC
>DATNAF010000175.1:0-7943 GCA_035572845.1 Terriglobales bacterium | reverse complement strand
AGGACTGGTCGCGTATAGCCCGCTAGGGCGTGGCTTTCTTACTGGGCAGATCACCCGCTATGAAGACTTTGCGCCTGATGACCATCGCCGTAACTCTCCGCGTTTTCAGGGCGAGAACCTGCAGAAGAATCTTGACCTGGTCAAGAAAGTTGAAGAAATCGCTCGTGAGAAGAAATGCAGTTCATCAATTGGCACTGGCCTGGGTCCTGGCGCAAGGTGATGATATCGTTCCGATCCCCGGCACAAAACGAGTGAAATATCTGGAAGACAACGTGGGGGCAGTTGAGGTCAATTTGTCCGCCGATGATCTCGCGCAAATTGAAAGAAACATGCCTAAGGGGGCCGCTGCCGGCCAGCGTTACAACGAATCTATGATGCGACTCATCGACGTCGCCTGAGGAAGCCATGCTGGACAAAATCAACCTCGCCGAAAAATTTTCCCGGATAACCGAATACTGGAAGCCCTACATTGCCGGTGAACTGAATGGCCAACTGGTAAAGCTCGACAAGCTGAAGGGCGAATTCGTCTGGCACCACCACGAAAACGAGGACGAAATGTTCCTCGTGGTGAAAGGCCGGTTTCGAATTGAATTTCGCGATAAAACGGTGTGGCTGGAGGAAGGCGAGTTTATCGTGGTGCCGCGCGGGGTGGAGCACAAGCCCGTAGCCGACGAGGAAGCCTGGATTGTCTTATTTGAGCCAGCGTCTACCTTGAACACTGGCAACGTCGACAATGAATTCACGTTGCGGGAACTCGAAAAAGTCTAAGGCAAAGCCCAGTTTTCCACCTTCAGGTCCTTCACGCGACCGAACACGCGATCACTGCTCACTAAAATTGTTCCCAAGGCCAGGGAGTGTGCGGCAATCATGAGATCCAAATTTCCTATTGGGCGGCCTGCCTGCTCGATCGAAGTCCGCAATTGCGCATAGTTCTGCGCTGCCTCCGAATCCCAGGGTCGAATATCGATGAAGCGAAGAAATTCTTCAACCACGAGGGCCAGACGGTTTGCGCCCGGTAACCGAAGCACGCCAAAACGAAGCTCCGCCTCGGTTATCACCGAAATCGCAACTTCCGCAGGCGCGTGCTGCTGCAGCCGTTCCCGCACGCTGGGGATGTTTCCTTTGATAGCGTAGCTGGCCGTGTTGGTGTCGAGCAGATAGCGAACCGCCATTAAAACAGCCTGCGCTTTTGCGGCGGCGCATTGTCGCGATCTGCCATGAACTCCTCAGGAACACCGGTTCTGTCGGCAAGATCGAAAAAAATCTGCCAGGAATCCGGCCGCTGAGAAATGACAATATCGCCAGTCTCCGCATCTCGGCGGATATACACCTCGGAGCCTTTGAAGCGGTATTCCGCCGGCAAACGCACCGCCTGACTACGGCCGTTACGGAATAATTTGGCAGTTCGTGCCATGGAGAGAACCTCTCATTGAGTATATATCATGGTATATCACATTTGGTACAAGCCATACGCACGCGTACAGGGGCTAAGGTACCGTGGCGAATGTGTCCGATTGGCGCGACGATAAGCGCAACCGAATTGCGGTTTCTACCCCTACGAAATTCCGCAAGGTGTTCTAAAGAGCTCCTAAATGGCTTGTCGTCCATGACTTTTGACCGCACTACGCATGAAGAAGAACCGGTCTGTACCGCCTGGCAACGGTTGGTGCAAACGGCGCTGATATTTTTCCTCGCCATTGCCCTTCTGGTTTTAGCTCATTACTTACTGGCTCCTCCTGATTCGAAGGCCCTGCGGCAACAGGTGCATACCCTGTCCGAGCAGGTGAACGAGCTCAGGCAAGAGCAGGCGATGCCGTCGCTGGTATTGAACCGTTACCGCAATTCGATCTGCTACATCTTCGGCATTTATCAAGTTGGATTTCAGAGCGGGAAGCCGGTGCAGAGGACGCGAATCTCGGGCACGGGCTTCGTGGTCGCGGAAGGTTTGATCGCAACCAACCGCCATGTGGCTGAGCCCTGGTACGGTGATCCAGATACCGACGCACTGGTCGCAAAGGGCGCAACCCCAAGACTTGAAAAGATGGTCGCGTACTTTCCGGGATCGCCAGCCCCTATTAACCTCACGCCGGCTGCGCTTTCTTCGGATGGCGATCTGGCAATCATGCATATGGAAGACGCATCTGCGCTGAACCTGCGCCCGCTGCCTCTGGCAGCGGACAAGCCGAATGCCGGCGAGCTGGTTGCGGTGGTGGGGTATCCAATGGGAGTTCTGGGTATGATGGCGAAGGCCCCGACACCGGTTTACGCACGGCTTGCATATCGCCGCGATGATCAGGGTGCCGCGAGTGAACTTGCGGCGCTGTCACTGATTCGTCCATCGGCAACCTGCGGACATCTGGGCGATGTGGTTGGCGACAAGTTGATTTATGACGCGCCCACCGCGCATGGAGCCAGCGGTGGCCCGGTCTTCAACTCGCGCGGAGAAGTGATTGGAGTGAACGCCGCTTACATCGACGGGTTTGCTGGTGGCACGCTCGGCGTATCCGCACAATCACTGAAGCCGTTGATTGAGAAGGCGCAGAAAAGCTTCTGATACTCAAACTTAAACCCAAAGTCAAAAGCTCACCACAGAGGACGCAGGGTTACACAGAGAAAAGCCACAGAGTACAAGTATTCTCTGTGGCGTACCTTTGTGTAACTCTGCGTTCTCTGTGGTAATGATTTTAATTTTACGCGGGGCGCAAAACCAACACATTCAACACACCACTAGCTGGTTCTCTTGTGAAAGCCTTTGAACCATCCTGCTTCACGCACATATTCATCATTGAAGCGGTGCAGGCGCGCGGCCATGATGCCTGGCCGGCCTAAATATCCGACGACGTTCTTTTCGTCGTTTCGATCAACCACCGGAAGGCGCCCAATATTATGCCGCAGCATTTTTTCTGAAGCGTCCTGCAGGCCTTCATCGGGATAGGTAACCACAACATTTTGCGAACCGGCATCGTGCACAGTAATTCCGCCAGACGGATCCTTGTCCAAAGCGCGCATGATATCGCCACGCGTGATTACGCCGGCTAGTTTGCCTTGCTGGTCGAGGACGATCATTGCGTGATGTCCAGTGACTTGCGGCTCGCCGCGCGCAATACGTTCCGCAAGGTCGCCAATCTTCATCGCGGCGGGAATGGATGGAACATCATGGTCCATAGTTTGTGAAACCGTCATGTGATAAAGCACGTCGGCTTCGTATTCGTGAGGGATACGCAGCCCTCGGCGCCGCAACTTTTCGGTCATGATGGATGCGCTCGGCATGAGCAGCATCGCAATGCCATCGGCGATCACGCTGACCAGCATCAGCGGCAGCACGGAGTTGTAATCGCGGGTGATTTCAAACGCAAAAATAATGAATGAAAACGTTGCTCTTGAGGCTGCACCGAAGACCGCGCCCATTGCCACCAGCGCGAACGCTCCCGGCGAAAGGTGGGCTGAAGGGATGATTTTGTTCAACACCATGGCGAATGCCCCGCCCATGGCCGCACTGGACATAAACATGGGAGCGAGCAGGCCGCCGGAAGTCCCCGAACCTAGCGAAACCACCAGTGCCACAGATTTCGCCAGCATGACGACGATCAACATTTTCAACACCAGGGTGCCATTCAAAATGTCGCCGATGGTGTCGTAGCCCACACCCAGCACCCGCGGAACGAAGTAACCGATAATTCCTAGACCAAGCGCTCCGATGGCGGGCCACCACAATTCATCGATCGGGAGCTTTTCGAACAGGTCTTCCGTCCAATAAAGCAGCCGCGTAAAACCGACTGCGGCCAGACCGCACAATCCGCCAAGCAGCAGGTAAAAGGGCAAGCCGGTCGGGACGTCGAAGTTCATCTCGGCCACGCGGAACATGGGACCGGCGCCCAGCAACTGCATGTGGACCGCCGTTGCCAGCGTGCTGGCGATCACCAGGGGAATAAACGATCGAGATTTGAACTCGAACAGCAGCAACTCAATTGCAAGGATGACTCCGGCAATCGGCGTATTGAAAGTTGCCGACATTCCTGCCGCCGCGCCGCAAGCTAACAGAACCTTTCGTTCCGACGCGGTAGTGTGCAGAACCTGTCCAATCAGCGACCCCACGGCGCCACCGGTTTGGATGATCGGGCCTTCCGCTCCGAACGGTCCGCCGGTGCCAATGGCAATCGCCGCCGAAATTGGTTTCAAAATTGCGACCCGAGGTTCGATCCGGCTGCGGTTTACCAGGACAGCTTCCATCGCTTCGGGAATCCCGTGGCCCTTGATTTTGGAGCTGCCATATTTAGCCATGACGCCGACGATCAGCCCGCCAATGACAGGAATGGGAATCACCCATAATCCGAGGTGGTTGTGGCGCGCGCTCAGAAAAACAGCGCTGAAGCGGCCATAAAATGCGATGTTGGTAAACAGTCCAATTAATTTGTAGAGCAGAAACGCAATGCCGCCGGCGAGTAACCCTATGACAGCGGCCAGAAGAGAAATCATTACCAACCGGAAGGGTGCCGTCGCCAGCGGCTGCTGCTCCGCCGCGGTATTAATGCCAGTAACTGCGAATTGGGTCTTGGCATCGGCTGGAGGCGCACCGGTAATGCGAGTGGATGGGGGATTGCTATCTTGCATTGGGATTTTATTTAGTTCCTTTGTTCGAAATGCGCAATCGCTTACTTTGTTGCACCACGCGGCGCAGGGCTTCTATCAGCTCCGGTCCTCGGGTAGACAGCTCGCCACGATGGTGCATTACTAACTCGCGTAATATTTTCTCGCCGCCTGAGGTGAGGACCACCAGCACCTCGCGGCGATCGTGTGTGCTGCGCTGCCGCCGCACCAGGCCGCTTGCCTCCAGGCGATCGACCAATTCAACCGCGCTGTGGTGCTGAATTTGCAGCTGCTCCGCAAGTTCTCCAATCCGGGAGCGGACGTTCGGAGGCAGGCCCTTCAGCGCCAGCAGCAGTTGATACTGCCGGGGCTCCAGGTCTGAACCACGCACCGCAGCGTCGCTGAACTTCAAATAGCGGCGAATCTGGTGGCGAAACTCGGCGACCGCTTGATAATCCTCAATTCTCAAAGTCTTGTTCATGCGGCGGATTATATCCCGCGCTGGATCCTTTTCTTATATCGTATCACGACATATCGGGACGAATAGAATATACCCTAATCGGCTGGTCATGTCCTACCTGGGCCGTTTACAATCCAGTTTCTCTACATCCCAAGGAGGCGGAATTGATTTCGCGATACACGCGGCCGGAGATGGCCCGTATATGGAGTGAAGAAAACCGGTTCCGTACCTGGCTGAAAGTCGAAGTCGCCGCCACCGAAACTCTCGCCGAAGCCGGAATTGTGCCCAAATCGGCAGCCAAAGCGATTCGCGAGCGGGCTGATTTCAAAGTGGAGCGCATTAACCAGATCGAAGCTGAAGTGCGCCACGATGTAATTGCGTTCACCACCGCGGTGGCGGAGTTCGTTGGGCCTGAATCACGCTGGTTTCATTACGGACTGACCTCGAATGACGTGGTTGATACGGCTCAAACTCTCCTCATCCGAGAGGCGTCGGCAATCATCGCCACCGATCTGCACAAGCTGGAGGCTGCGCTTGAGAAACGCGCCTGGGAATTTAAAGATACGCCCATGATCGGCCGTACCCATGGAATTCATGCCGAGCCGATCACTTTTGGATTCAAGCTGGCGAACTGGTACGCCGAGGTGCAGCGCGATATCGAACGCTTCGACCGCGCCACCGAAGAGATGCGGGTCGGCAAGTTTTCCGGCGCGGTGGGCACGTTCGCCCACCTGAGCCCTGAACTGGAAGAAAAAATGTGCGCCCGCCTCGGAATAAAGACCGCGACGGGATCATCGCAGGTCATACAACGCGACCGGCATGCCAATTATCTGGCGACCCTGGCGGTAATCGCCTGCACGCTCGATAAGATCGCGACGGAAATTCGCCACCTGCAACGCACCGAAGTGCGCGAGGCAGAAGAATTTTTCAGCGAGAAACAGAAGGGATCGTCGGCCATGCCGCACAAACGCAATCCCGTGACCAGCGAGCAAATCAGCGGATTGGCGCGGATAGTGCGTTCCAACGCGCAAGCGGGATTTGAAAATGTTGCGCTCTGGCATGAGCGCGATATTTCACACTCGTCGGCCGAAAGAGTCATCCTGCCGGACTCGACCACCCTGGTCGATTACACCCTGAACAAGACGACCAACCTGATTGAGACCATGTTCGTCTACCCCGAGCGAATGAAAGCCAATCTTGAAAGCACCGGAGGGCTGGTCTTCAGCGGACAGCTTCTTCTGGATCTGGTTGAGCATGGAGTGTCCCGCGAAGATGCTTATCGCATGGTCCAGTCCCATGCCATGCGCGCCTGGAAGGAAGGGCTGAGTTTTCGAGAATTGGTGGCGGGCGATCCCAATATAACCGGCCGGGTCCCGGCCCGGGTTATTGAAAAGGCATTCGATATAAAGCGGCAGTTACGGAACATCGATGACATTTTTTCGGGGATATTCAATGGAAACAAGATTTCACAGCCCACCCCCGGTAAAGGCGTTCGCGCCAAAGCTTTGAATAAAAATCAGAAAACCTCGCGCGTTTCCTGACCCCTTGAAGCCGATCTGCATCCGAGAGTGCATGGATTTCAGAATACCTGCTGCCGCGCGGATAGCTATTCTGGCGTTGCTATTGAGTTCTTTGGCGGTAGCTCAAGGCGACAGCAGCCAACCGCAAGCTTCGGCGCCGGCTCCCCCGAAAAGCGCAGCACATGCCGTTGGCGACGAGCCGTCGATAGTGGAGCTGGAGGAAAAGTCATGGCTCATTCTTCAATCCGGATTACACAGCAAAAGAGTGGCGCAAAGAGAAGAGGCCGTGAAAGCCATTTCCTTGCTGCAAGGCAATCGCCAAGCGGTCAGGTTTGCGCTGCGCGCCTTGCGCGATAAGAACTCGAGAGTACGAGCGGCAGGAGCTGCGACTCTGGGCGAGCTGAACGCGCAAGGTACCATCCCCGCCTTAAGGGCTATGCTGTCCGACAAGGATGCGGCGGTGATGCTTGCGTCGGCCCACGCTCTCTACCTGATGAAAGACCCCACGGCTTATGAAATTTACTATGCCATTTTGATGGGCGACAAAAAGACCAGCGCCGGCATGATCCAGGCACAGGTCGACCGCTTGAAAGATCCCAAACAGGTGGCGCAGATGGGTCTGCAAGAAGGCATTGGTTTCGTTCCCTACGCCGGGATGGGGTATGAAGCTTATCGACAGTTGTTGAAGCACGATAGCTCGCCGGTGCGCGCTGCGGCAGCACGCTTCCTTGCTCTCGATCCCGATTCGACCTCTGAAGACGCGCTGATCCAGGTTGCGCTAGCCGACAAAAACACTATCGTCCGCGAAGCCGCGCTAGATGCGTTAGCTCAACGGTCTGATCCCAAGTGCATCGAGCGGCTGGCAGTAAACCTGGATGAGACCAAGTATCCCGTACGATATCGCACCGCTGCCACGATCATTCGTCTGGCCAGCGACAATCGTCGTAAACAGCCTGCCAAATAAAAATTCCGGAAAATAATTGAGCTTAGAGCCGCTTGAGCGATGCGGCACCACCGCCGCTCAACGCCAGACAAATGCAAGCCGCCAACAGAGTGAGCGGAAACTCCACTCCGCCGGGATTAAAGAACCCATTCTTAGCATGCACGGCCGAAATAGCCACCAGCATATCGATGGCGAGAAGCGCCGCCGGTACCCGAGTGGCCAGTCCGGTGACCAGCAGAATTCCACCGACAAACTCCACGATCATGAGTACCACGGCCGCGACCGCTGGCAGCGGAATTCCCATATGGCCTAACATCCCCGCGACGCCGTGAAAACCAAATTTGAATACCTTTTGATATCCGTGTGCCAGAAACACAATGCCGACAACAATACGGAGAACGGCGATTCCCAGAGATTGAGATTTCCCATTGAA
>DATNAF010000174.1:0-9514 GCA_035572845.1 Terriglobales bacterium | reverse complement strand
ATGCGGGGGCCTATGGAATGGCGCTGGCCTCGAACTACAATTCGCGTTCGCGCCCGGCGGAAGTGCTAGTGGATGGGAAGTCGGCCAAGCTAATCCGCAGGCGGGAAAGCATTGCCGACCAACTTGGGCCCGAAGTGACGGCAAAGCAAAAGCCTTGACCACGAACGTACGCAGTTACTCGATGCAAATACCCAACGCTCACATTCCATTGAGATTGGCGCGCCAAAGACGAAAAAATGAGGAATTCAATTGGGGTGTTCCCAATGTGGGCACTCCGGTGAAAACTTGTGGCTCTTGACTGCGATCTGCTTAACAATGTAGAAGCTTGACGAACCTAATTATTAAAAAATTCCCTTCCGACCGGCAGAGTAGAAACTCGAATCCTGAATATTTGAATTCAAAGCACGCAACCAGATAAGGCACTAGAGGAGAAAATCTTGGCGAATAACTCCGAAAAGCGAGCGCTGATTATTTCGAACGGATGGATGCAGGCGATCCTGATTGTTTTTCTGTGTGGCTTTCTCATTCTCGGGATGCTTGCTTACCGTACCTATACCGACGCGCCGCCGATTCCTGCGCGCGTGCTTGATGCGAACGGCGAGGTAATTTTTACAGCGGAAGATGTCAGCAGTGGCCAGGAAGTGTTTTTGCGAAACGGGCTGATGGAATACGGATCCATTTTTGGGCACGGCGCATACCTTGGCCCGGATTTCACCGCCGACTATCTTCACCGCGCTGCTACTATCGCCACGGACTATTACGGAGGAGCATCATCAGAGGCGGCCAAGCAACAGACCATCACAGACTTCAAGACCAACCGCTACGATGCTGCTAGTGGAGTACTCAAATATTCAGCAGCGCAGGCGAAGGCTTTCGAAGAACTTGTCCGCTACTATGGCGACTTCTTTGCGACACCAACCACAAAATTCGGCTTGCGACCATCAGCCATCACTGACGCTCATCAGATCAGACAGCTCACCGCTTTTTTTAGCTGGTCGGCATGGTCGGGTTCAACCCTGCGTCCGAATCTGGATTACTCGTACACGAATAACTGGCCGCCTGAGCCGCTGGTGGGGAACCACGCCACGGCGGATGCGATAGTCTGGAGCGTTCTGTCTCTCATCGCGTTGCTTGGTGGCGTAGGAATTTTGCTCGCGGCATTTGGCCGCTGGAATTTTTTGGGTTGGCATGGGAGGGAAGATCAGAGCGTTTCCTTCCGCCCTCCTGACGAAGTGGCTTTGACGCCTGCGCAAAAATCTTGTGCATGGTTTTTCCTGGTTATGGCGTTGTTGTTCGTATTGCAAGCACTGCTGGGTGGCGCTACGCAACATTATCGTGCGGAAATCGGCAATTTTTTTGGCTTCGACCTAGGTCGGGTACTTCCCTTCAATATCGCTCGGACATGGCACCTGCAACTTGCCATTTTCTGGGTCTCCACATCATTTTTGGCTGCGGGAATTTTTCTTGCGCCGATGATTACCGGCAATGAGCCTCGAGGCCAGAATTGGCTTTCGTATTCGCTGCTGGGCGCGCTCGCGATCGTTGTGTTTGGAAGCCTGGCAGGGGAATACGCGGGAATTACCGGCTTGATTAAACGCGGATGGTCGTGGTTCGGGGCACAAGGCTTCGAATACCTGGATCTGGGGCGATTCTGGCAGATTTTGCTGGTCATCGGTCTGGTTTTCTGGGTGATTATTTTGTTCCGCGGACTACGCGGTCGTCTGGTTTCTGAACACGTGGGTAATATGCCGTGGCTATTTTTCTTTTCAGCGCTGTCGATTCCGGCTTTCTACGCGGTGGGTTTGCTGGCGCGAACCAATTCGCATTTCACCACCACTGATTTCTGGCGCTTCTGGGTTGTACACCTGTGGGTAGAAGATTTTCTTGAGCTTTTCACGACCATTATGGTCGCTTACATCTTCGTGCTGCTCGGGGTGGTGCATGAGCGCGTGGCCCTGAAGGTTGTTTATTTGGACATCCTTCTTTATTCTGCCGGCGGCGTGGTGGGAACCATGCATCACGTGTATTTTTCTGGAGAGCCGTCCATACACATGGCGCTGGGCGCGTTCTTCTCCGCTGCGGAAGTGATTCCTCTGACTTTTTTAACGCTCGAGGCCTGGAGTTTTCTGCAACTTGGCGCGCAACAGCAATCCGGTTCGCAGCAGCCGTTCCCGCATTTTTGGGCAGTGATGTTTCTTGCCGCGGTTGGTTTCTGGAATTTTCTCGGCGCCGGAATCTTCGGTTTCTTAATTAATCTTCCTATCGTCTCCTATTACGAGATAGGGACCGCACTCACGGCGAATCATGGGCACGCGGCGATGATGGGTGTCTACGGAATGCTGGCCGTAGGCTTGGCTTTGTTCTGCCTGCGTTACATGGTGCCCCAGGACCGCTGGAGCGACCGCGCCGCAAAGATCAGCTTCTGGTCACTGAATATCGGGTTGGCATGGATGGTATTTGCAACGTTGTTCCCGCTGGGAATCCTTCAGCTTTACCATTCGGTGAGCGTCGGATATTTTGACGCGCGATCTTTAAAATTTCTATCGAATCACACGAATTCTATGCTGGAGTGGCTACGATTACCTGGGGATGCACTGTTTATCCTAGGTGGTACCTTACCGGTGCTGTATCTCTGCTGGCTTGGGGTTAGTTCCATGAAGGCAAAAGATGCCTTGAGGACATCTGGTGGGTCGCTTTTCACTGAAGTCGTGGAAGCAAAAAGATTTTGACGCATGATTTTTGGAGTCCATATTGAGATTGTTCTGGCGGCTTCATACGCGATTTTTCTGACTACGGTCGCAGTTGGATTGGAGTTGCTGGCGCGACATTCTCACAAACGTTCCGAGCAGTACCGAAACTCTGGTTTTACATACTTCGCGGACCGGGATGCATGGGAGTGCCCCGCCGGCCAGCAGTTGCACCGTCAAGGAACGGACCACCAGCGACGCATCGTTCACTACCGGGCCTCGCCGGACGCATGTAACCGTTGCTCACTCAAGAACAATTGCACTGATTCCAATGAGGGGCGACTTCTTAAGCGTCACCTGGATTCGTGGATCGAGTCGGAACTCCGCCGCTTTCATCGGGGGCTCTCTATGACCTTACTATTGCTGGCCGCAATTATTCTTTTGGCGGCGGGAATCCGGCATTCTGGGCACCAGGAATTGCTGGTCATCGGCAGCCTTCTGTTCCCGATCGGCATGGTCGAGACAAAGCTCGTCTTTTCTTTCCTATCGCGCAAAAGGGAGTTCTGACTGGAAAAAGACATTCGCCGAGCGAGATGCGCCGGGGATGGGATGGTCCTTGGAGTACAACTAATGGGCAATTTACATCTTGCCCTGAGTGGCTGATGCTATGAGAGTTCGTTTTCCAGAATATGGTTACGATTCTTCGAACTCTTGTCCACATGCTCCAGGTCGCCGCAATGGTGTGCGTTGGCTTCGCTCTGTTGTCACTGCTGGAAAGCGAATACGCGAAAAAATTGCCGAAGCTGATCTCCCGCCGCATTCATGAGCAACCGGACGAGAAAGCTGCTGCGCGATCAGAGGTTTAGCGCGACTTCGCTGGTGATAAGGATCGAAACTATTTGTTGTAAACGGCTAGTGGACCGTCGGCGGTTGCTCTTGCCACCACTTCTCAGTCTCGGTTTGTGCCCACTGGCTGGCATCGGAGTGCCGCCTGAGATTAAGGAGCTCCGGTAACCCAACCCTGAGCCTGGGCAAAATCGTTTGGATGACCCAAGCGCATCGTTGTAATTCCTCGTCAACGATCTGTTCACGGTTATTCGGGTCGAGGTATCGCCGGTTCATGGTTACTGTCAAGCTGTTGTTCAGATGATGCGACACGGCGCGGATGACATGTTTTTCGGCCTCTCCGCGAATTTCATTTACCTGCCAAAATAACGCGCCAGCCACGCCGATCAAAACGACCAAAACGTATCGCATCCACTCAATACTTAAAGTCGAGGCTAAGCCAGCCATGATTCCAGTGGAAAACGCAATGATGAGAATTCTGCGATGGGGTGGCATGAGGTCGGATGGTATGTGACTCCAGCTACTCAGGTCAAGAATGATGAGGACATCTTTTGTAATTTTTTGCACATACCATGGGTTACCGCTGGCCCCACTTCAGTTTGCTGCTAAGCACTTCGAAGAACGTGCCGCCGGTGTGCAAAAGTTTGACCTGATATTCGGATTTTCGGCAATAAATATGGTCGCCGTCGAAGACGGGCATGCCCGACTGGCCGTCGATGCTGAGGTAGGCTTCTTCATCGCCAGTCATGACGACGATTTCAATGTGCGAAGTGTCGCGCACGACCAGAGGGCGATGAGTCAGTGAGTGGGCCGAGACGGGTGTTATCACGAAACTTGCAACATCCGGCATGAGAATGGGGCCGCCCGCAGCCAGGGAATAAGCCGTTGAACCGGTAGGGCTGGAGACGATCAAACTGTCGGCCTGGTAACGGGAAACAAAAACTTTGTCGATGTAAACGTCGCAGTGATTCAGCCGGGCGATAGTTCCCTTCCCTACCACCACGTCGTTCAGCGCCTCATAACTGCCGACCACCTCGCGACGGCGGTTCACTTCACAATGCACCATTGAGCGGACATCCAGATCGCAGGAACCCTTAATGATGCTTTCGAGCGTGGGATACAAATCGTCAAGGGGAATTTCGGTCAAGAAGCCGAGGGCGCCCAGGTTAACGCCGACAATTGGAATGCCAGCCGCAGCCACGGCACGGGCGGCAGACAACAGAGTGCCGTCGCCGCCAAGCACGATCACGAATTCCAGGTTGCGCGAAGCCATATCGACCCGCGAAAGGACTTCGGCGCCGGAGGCGAATGGAGCGGTTTCAGGATCGACGATGTACGAATAGCCGTGGTTGGAAAGCCATTCCTTTAAGCCGGGAACGATTTGCGCGACCTCAGGCTTATTTGGTTTAGAGACGATGCCGACGGCTTTGGCAGACGAAGATTTCCTGGTCATCTTGAAAGTGAGATTGTACCGAAAGCGAAGGATGGGCGGTGGATTCGGTTAAAAATGGGCATACAACAGAAACTCGCGATTGCCTTCAGCGCCGAGAATGGGTGATTCGGTGACGTCGATGGAATTGGCACCGAGTGACTGCACTGCGGCACGGATTTTTTCAACGGCCTGCTGTTGAGCTGAGGCATCGCGAACGATACCGCCCTTGCCTACGAGATCGCGTCCGACTTCGAATTGGGGCTTGACGAGGACGATGAGCTCGCGGCCAGAGCGGTTGTGGATCTCATCGGGAAAGGCAGCGGAGATTACGGCAGGCAAGATCAGCGCCGCCGAGATAAACGAAACGTCCATGGCGATGAGGTCAATTTCTTCGCCGAGTTGTTCGCGGGTGAGATAACGGGCATTCGTGTTCTCGAGCAGACGGACGCGGGGGTCCTGGCGCAAGCGGAATGCGATCTGTCCGTGTCCAGTGTCAACGGCGATCACGCGGGCGGCGCCGTGTTGGAGAAGGCAATCGGTAAAACCGCCGGTGGATGCGCCAACGTCAAGACAAACGCGATCGTGAACATCGATTCGCCAATGCTCCAGGGCGCGTTCAAGTTTGAGACCACCGCGGCCGACGTATTTCAGATCATCACCTAGCAAACGAATTTCTGATGAAGCATCGATCAAGGTCCCGGATTTTTCGATTTTCTGTCCATTGACTAAAACCTTGCCGGCGAGCACAAGAGCTTGTGCTCGTTCGCGGGAAGGAACCAGTTGGCGTTCGAGCAACAACTTATCGAGACGAAGTTTTGAGGCCGGCTTTTTCATTCAGAAAATAAATTTCGGCAAGCGCACTTACCTGTGTGCAGTCTGTATAAATTTTTCTTAACAAAGCGGTTAAGCAGGTAGTTGCTCAGATTTCCACAATATTATCCACATGAATGTTGAAATTTCTTCGAAATTTAACGACAGCGCGGTATTGACAGGGGTTGCTGTTGTGCGCGGCGAAAACTTTTGCTGAAAATACATTACACAAATCAACGAATCAGTGGATTGCGCGCCGCATCCAGAAGCTTGAGGGCCATACCCGATTGCCATCGACACTGGGAATAAATCGTCTTTGGGAGGGCGGGATGTTGGTGTAACTGTCATGCCAGTTGGGAAAGCATTGGTCGAGAACACCGGCATGCGACAGTTGCATTGCGCTTGCAGACCACAAAATTTCAAACTCATGATTGAACGAGAGGAACGCCTGCAGCAGGTATTGTTCAGACCAGAACCACAGATTATCGAGGACGGCGCGGCGAGGATAATCCGAGGGCAGAAAGATGTCGTGAACGTGGACGAGCACTCCGGGTCTTAGATGCGGCAAGACTTGCAGATACTCCTGCACGACGTCACTGCCCACGGCCACAACGTGGCTGGAATCGATGAAGAGAATATCGTCGGCCTCGAGTGTTTCGAACAAGCTGAGATCCAGTCGCTGCACTCTCTCCGGGACTACTGTGATCTGTTTTGTTGCGTCGTTCACAGGAAGGCGTTCGGTATATGGATCTACGGTGATCAGCTCCCCAACAATTCCATCCTCCTGCAGGTTGACTCGCAAGGCTTCGGCCATTGCTCTGGTGCTGAAGCCAGATCCGATTTCGATGATTCGCCTTGGTTTCCACTCGCGCACCATGCAATATGCGACTTCGGCATCACAGGATTCGAAGTAGCCGTTGTTGTAGTGATAGGTATCGTCGGCAGGGAGAGAATTCCACGTTAGCTCCGGAATATAGCGGGAGCGGAAATGGCGCGCGAGATCCAGTTGATCACGCAATCGAAAATCGCAGCCTGCGGGCGTTGCATAGATAGGCCACTCACGTTGTGCCAGATCTTCCATATCTGGAATTGGCCAATAAAAATGATTAGGTGTGAGATTGACGCCAAGTCTCTGCAAGGCCCGGAATCCGCGCACAATAGCGGGGAAAAAGACTGAGTTCTCTTTTATGCGACGGGCCATACCTGTTATCAGGCGCTTGGCGACCGGATCAGGCCGAGAGGCCGGGTTTTGCGTGCGTCCGCCTAAACCCTTGGTGAGAGCAGCGCATTCAAGACGCGAAGAGTTGGTGAGCGGAGTGGCCATATGTAATCTCTGATGGCCGCCCGCGGGGAAAGGTGTATAGAGGCTCAACTCTAAGTGTTGTTTGTTAGTAGTTGATTTCGGGCAGGTTCAATGGACGGACACTCCGTTTTGTTTGGGCGAAATCGAAAGGCTTTAACCGCTGAAGGGGAGAGGATTCGCACGTGCACAGAGAAAACATTGAATAAGGCCAATGATTCCTGCTCTGATTTGCAGAGATCACGAGCATGGGCGTGAGTCGAGAACAAGCGGAAAAAGCAGACTAGCCTGCGGCGACTTCTTCCAGCAGCTTCTCGTCTATGTCGAAGTTGGAGTGCACGTTCTGAACATCATCGTGCTCTTCGAAGGCCTCGACCAGACGGATCATTTGTGTTGCCTGGGTCCCTTCGAGCTTGATGTAGTTCTGCGGGATCATTGCGACTTCTGCTGTGGTCGGTTGAATGCCGGCTTTTTTCACGGCTTCCACTACAGCTTCGAATGCTGAAGGATCGGTGAGCACTTCCCAATTCTCGCCGTCATCGCGGAGATCGTCGGCGCCGGCTTCGAGGACGATGCTCATCAAGTCGTCTTCTTTAGCCGCGGTTTTGGGAATGACGATATCGCCTTTTTTGTGGAACAGGTACGCGACGGCGCCGGCTGCGGCCATGTTGCCGCCGTTCTTGCCGAACGCGTGGCGGATCTCGCTTACCGTGCGATTGCGATTATCAGTGTTGATGTCGAGCAGAATGGCGACACCGCCCGGACCGTAACCTTCAAGCGAAAATTCTTCGTAGTTGACGCCGGGAAGCTCACCGGTGCCGCGCTGGATGGCACGCTTGATGTTGTCGGCAGGCATGTTTTCAGCTTTGGCGGCAGCGATGGCGCCGCGGAGGCGCGGATTGGTATCAGGATCGCCACCGTTTTTTGCGGCAATGCTGATTTCCTTAATGAGGCGCGTGAAGATCTTGCCACGCTTGGCATCAAGCGCGCCCTTTTTGTGCTTAATTGTGGCCCATTTTGAATGGCCAGACATAGCGATACCTCGTGTTCGTTACAGCGAATTGTGCTGATTCGTGATCAGGACTTGCCCGTAAGAGGGGATCACGTCATTGCCTCGAAAGCAAGCAGGCGAAAAAGGGATTATAGCATAGGGCTGACCTCGGCCTGTGCTGATTCCCACTCCTGGAGGAGTCAAACGCAGCCCGCGAACATCCAATGGCGAGTTGATATGTGAAGAGGAGCGCTCATGAAAGTCGGATTTATTGGTTTGGGAAATATGGGATTGGGAATGGCGGGAAGCTTGCTCAAGGCCGGTCACGAAATAGCGGTTTACAACCGCACAGCGGAGAAGGCGAAACCGCTGATCGATAAGGGCGCACGGAAGGCTGCTTCGGTTGCAGATGCGTGCAACGGCGATGTGGTGATCACCATGGTGGCGGACGATAGCGCGCTGGAAAATGTGGTGTTCGGCGATGCGGGGATCGTTAACAATTTGGCCAAGTGTGCGATTCACGTTTCGTCGAGCACGATCAGTGTGGCGCTGGCGGAGAAACTGACGGCGGACCATGCGAAGCTTGGGCAGCGGTTTGTGTCGGCCCCGGTATTTGGGCGCCCGGAAGCGGCGGCGAGCGCAAAGTTGTTCATTGTCGCGGCGGGGGCGGGGGATGCAGTGGACTCGTGCATGCCTTTATTTGAAGCGATGGGACAGAAAACTTTTCGTTTTGGGGAGAAGGCTTCGAGTGCGAACCTGGTGAAGATCAGCGGGAATTTCATGATCGCTTCGACGATTGAGACATTGAGCGAGGCAATGGCGCTGGTGGCGAAGGGCGGATTGGACCAACATCAGTATTTGGATTTTCTGACTTCGACGCTTTTTTCGGCACCGATTTATAAAACTTACGGAACGTTGATCGCGGACAAGAAATTTAAGCCGGCGGGATTTGCGGCTCCGCTGGGATTCAAAGACACGCGATTGGCGCTGGCGGCGGGAGAATCGCTGCGGGTGCCTTTGCCACTGGCTAACCTGGTGCGCGACCGATTCTTAAGGTTGCTGGCTCGCGGCGATGAGACCATCGACTGGTCGGCGATCTCAATGTTGGCGGCGGAAGATGCGGGATTGGGGTAGCGGGGGGAGCAGGTTTCCAATTTCAAAGTTTCAAGGTTTCGAAGGTTTCAAGGTTTCGAAGTTTTCACAGTTCCTGAAGACTTGCGAACTACTTCCCTGCACTGAACCCTTGGTTGCCGAGTATATACTTCGTGAGCGATGACACTGAGTGTTGCTCTCGTGCTGGTTCCGGCTCTTTGCCTGGTTGGATTTGTTCTGATGCGACGCCGGCGTGAGCGAGACGATCTCGAGCGCCACAGCCTCACTGCGGAAGCATTGCATGTGTTGCTGGAAGCGAGGCAGGAGTTGCTGATTTTTGATGTCCGGCAGCCTCT
>DATNAF010000173.1:0-9036 GCA_035572845.1 Terriglobales bacterium | reverse complement strand
GTCCAACATCGGTTCATTGCGAAAGGCGCTTAGCTGCGCGCGAGTGCGCGGACGGATTGGAGCTTCAACGGTTGCCATGGATTCCACCTCGGAAAGAATTTTGCGCCAACGTCTATTTTATACCGTGGCGCGAGATATCTTTGGATGGGCCGCGAGCCTGCAGGTTGAGCTATATTCGTCTTGGCTGACCTATGCGAGTGACGATTTTCGGGGCGACGGGGATGTTGGGCAAGGCGTTGATGCGTCAGTGGACCAGTGACGAAGTCACTGGCCTGGGCAGCGGACAGGCTGATATCCGGTCTCCTGATCAGGTCGACAAAGTCGTGAGTGAATCTAATCCCGACTGGATTGTGCTATCTGCGGCTTATACCGATGTGGATGGTTGCGAACTTAATCCGACGCTCGCAACCGCAGTGAATACGCAGGGTGCAGCGAATGTGGCGAAGGCGGCGGCGAATTCGCGCGCAAAACTTCTCTTTGTCAGCACCGATTATGTATTCGACGGCACAAAAAGTACGCCTTACGAAGCAAACGATCCGCGCCACCCAATAAATGCTTACGGAAAGAGCAAGGCGGACGCTGAGGTGAAGATTCTCGCCTTGATGCCTGACGCTTGCATCGTTCGCACATCGTGGCTATTCGGGCCGGGAGGGAAGTGCTTTCCAGACACGATTCTGAAGCTGGCGGCAAGCCGTGCTGAGATTGAAGTGGTGAATGATCAGCGTGGATGCCCGACGTACACCTTCGATCTCGCAGGCGCAGTCATTAAACTTTGTCACGCAGATGGGAAGGGGATTATTCACGGCACCAATCGCGGAGTGTGTACCTGGTATGAGTTTGCGACGGAAATTCTGCGCCAAGCAGAATCGAAGACTGTGGTGCGGCCGACCAGCAGTGACAAATTCGTCCGTCCCGCACCCAGGCCGGGCTATTCGGTTCTTTCTGACGCGAGCCTCTCTGCCTATGGAATCCATATGCGGGCATGGCAGGACACACTGCCCGACTACCTGCGCGAGCGTTCAGCCACATAGGTGTCATCCCGAACTCAGCCGCTGAAAGCGGTTGAGAGAGGGACCTTACAATGCACGTGGGTCTCCAGGGACGTGATCAGGATCATCGATAACGTTGACAAGCAAAGAAATCGGTTTGGCCGCAAGATGCGGATATTCTTAATTTGGGTGCGAAGGTAATCTTCAACCATGAACAGTACAATTTTCAGTGTCGAACAACCGAGGCAGCTGGACATGCAGAGCGTTATTGAAGACTCCCGCTGGCAAGCGGTATTGGAGCGGAATGGTGCAAGCGATGGCAAGTTTGTGTTTGCCGTCTCATCGACCGGCGTTTACTGCCGGCCGTCCTGCCCTTCGAAACGTCCCAAGCGCGAGAATGTGACGTTTTTTCGCAAGCCGCAGGAGGCCGAGAGTGCCGGTTATCGTGAATGCCTGCGCTGCCGGCCCAAGGCGATTGCCGGAAATCCGCGGCAGGAATTGATCAAATCTGTTTGCCGTTATATCGAGCAGCATCTCGATGAGCCGGTCACGCTTAGTCGACTGGGCGCGGAATTCCGTCAGAGTCCGTTTCATCTGCAACGGACATTTAAAGCGGTGCTCGGCATTACGCCGAAGCAATATGCCGACTCATGCCGCATGCGTGGTTTCCGCCAGAAGCTGAAAGCTGGCCACTCGGTCACACGTGCGATGCATGATGCTGGATATAGTTCGACCAGCCGGCTTTACTCTCGTACCTCGACGGAATTGGGAATGGAGCCCGCGAAATATCGGCGGGGCGCGATTGCAACTCCGATTCGTTATTCAGTTACCGAATCACCAATCGGACGTATGTTGATCGCGGCCACCGACAAAGGAATTTGCAGCATTCAATTTGCAGATTCTGACGAAGAACTGGAGCAAGGGTTGAAGCAGGAGTTTCCGTTTGCGCTAAGACGACGCGATGACGATGGTATGGCCACTCTTGCTGGACAAGTTGTGCAGCGCATCTCTGGCGTCGAATCGTCGGCTTCGCTGCCACTCGATATTCAGGCGACCGCGTTTCAGCGGCGCGTCTGGTCTTATCTGCAATCAATTGCCTTTGGAAAAACGCGATCATATAGCGAAGTGGCAAAAGCCATCCGACATCCTTCGGCGGTCCGTGCAGTTGCGCGGGCATGTGCGACTAATCCCGTGGCAATTGCGATCCCGTGCCACCGCGTGCTGCGCGCTAATGGCGATCTTGGCGGATATCGATGGGGCATGGAGCGCAAGAAGGCGCTTCTCGAAATGGAATCGGCTGGCGGATGAGGACTGTGCTTCGAATCGTGAAGTTCTTCTACCCCGTTCCTCAGCGTTTGACAATTCTTTACCCACCTTGATTCCGCGTCGTGATTGAATAATGATCAGAGTTATCCATGAAGAACTTAAGGCCAACTGCCTTGCCGCGGCGGCATGCCGCCATTTTGAAAATCATTTTGCTTCTCGCACTGCTGGCTGCGTTCGGCCAAACCGCGTTTGCCAAAGCGGTCGGCACGGTGAAATCGATCACCGGCAATTCGGTTGTGTTGACGACCGAGGGCGGGGAAGTCACGGTCACCCTCACTAATTCCACTCGCATACTCCGCGCCTCACCCGGACAAACGGATTTGAAAAGCGCCACCCCGATTCAGGCCTCGGAGATCCACGTCGGCGATCGCATGCTGGCAATTGGGCCAACTGGTGAAGGAAATTCGGTCGCTGCTTCAACCGTTGTGGTGATGACGCAAAGCGATATTGCGCAGCGCCAACAACAGGAGCGCGAAGAGTGGCGCAAAGGCGTGGGCGGAATTGTAAAAGAAGTTAATCCGGCTGCGGGGACGATCGCAGTCGTGAACGCGCTGGTGTCATCAGGCAAGCCGATCATCGTTCATGTATCGCCGACGACCAGCGTCCGCCGCTACTCCCCCGACTCGGTCAATTTCGATGAAGCCAAGCCGGGCACGTTAGATCAGATCAAGACGGGGGATCAGCTGCGTGCGCGAGGTACAAAGAACGAGGACGGCAGTGAATTCACCGCGCAAGCCATTGTCTCTGGCACGTTCAGGAATATAGCCGGAACGGTGATTTCGACCGACGCCGCGAACAACAGCATCACAGTTATGGACCTGCTGACAAAACATCCGGTTACGCTAAAGATCAGCGCTGACTCCCAAATGCATAAGTTGCCGCCAGTAGCAGCCCAAAGGCTTGCCGCCAGATTGAAAGGCGGTGCTGCGGCGGCGAACGGAAATCCGCCAGGCGCATCTGGAGAATCTTCGCCAACTGGCGCCGGCGCGGGTCCAGGTAATGACCAGGCACGAGGTCAAGGAAACTGGCGGGGACCTAACGGATCAGGCGGTCCGCCTGCCGGGCCTCAGGGAGGCGAGGGATACCGCCGCGGTGGCGGATCGCCTGACTTCCAGCAGCTTCTGAGCCGAATGCCGAGTCTGACAATTTCTGATCTGCAAAAAGGAGATGCAGTTATGGTGGTTGCCACTGAAGGCAGCGCGGCCTCGGCACCGACTGCGATCACCCTTATTTCTGGCGTGGAACCGATATTTACCGCAGCTCCGAGCGGCGCGGCCGCGGCGACCATCCTTTCACCGTGGAATTTGGGAGCGTCGCCGGGCGGTGAAGCTTCGGGCGAATGAAATTTTCTTAAAGAGGGAACGTTGAGAAATTATTTACTTATTTTTTTATTGGCCGCGATTGTGCCTTTAGTTGCGCAAGCGCCAACGGCGACATTAAACGGCAAAGTTGTAGATCAAACTGGCGCTGTAATTCCGCAGGCGACCGTGACCGTCACCGCATCCGGCGGTCAGCAAAGCACTGCCACCACCGATCAAGCAGGAGGGTTTGAAATTCCCGCGCTTGCGCCTGGAACATACAGCGTTGCCGCTGCTGCGAAAGGGTTTGCACCTTTGTCGAAGCCAGGGGTGGAACTGGTTGCGGGACAAAAACAGACTCTGAACCTGGCTCTCCAAGTCCAGGTCCAGGAGGAAAAGGTCAACGTCGAAGCCGAAGGAACGCAGCTTGACGTGGGCGCAGCCTCGAATGCGAATTCGCTAGTAATAAAGGGTAAAGACCTGGAAGCTTTATCCGACGATCCCGACGAACTGCAGAATGAATTGCAGGCACTCGCCGGACCAGCAGCCGGTCCGAATGGCGGCCAAATCTACATTGATGGATTTACTGGCGGCCAGCTTCCGCCGAAATCGGCGATTCGTGAAATTCGCATCAATCAGAACCCATTCTCGGCGCAATACGATAAGTTGGGTTACGGCAGAATAGAAATCCTAACCAAACCGGGCAGTGATCACTATCACGGGCAGTTTTTCTTTAACGATAACAATTCCGTGCTGAACTCGAAAAATCCATATGTTCCAACCCGCCCCGACTACAACTCGGCGATATTCGACGGAAACCTCGGGGGCCCAATCAACAAAAAGGCGTCGTTTTTCCTGGATATTTCGCGGCGGAATTTTAATGAGTTTGCCGCTATCAATGCGACCATTTTGGATGCGAATAACAATCCCCTTCATCTACAGCAATCCCTTGCCAGTCCTCGCACCCGCACCAATATCAGTCCGCGGCTGGATTACCAACTCACCGCGAATAACACATTGACGATGCGTTACCAGTTGTCGCACGACACGGACCAGAATTCCGGACTGGGCCCATTCTCATTGCCAAATCAAGCAACCAACGAGAATGAGACAGAGCACACGCTGCAGATGAGTGACACGCAAGTTCTCAGCCCGAATATGTTGAATGAAACCCGCTTCCAGTTTCAGCGTGATATCAATCACCAGATTCCCGTCGGCGCCGGGCCGACGATTGAGGTGCAAGGGGCTTTTACCAGCGGAGAGAATTCCGAAGGATTAGTTCGCACCAGCGAAGACAGCTACGAGCTGCAGAATTACACCTCTATCACGCACGGCAATCACTTGGTCAAGTTCGGAGCAAGATTGCGCGGAATCAGGAGCTCTGAATTCACCGAATCGAACTTTAACGGGACTTTTATTTTTTCTCCGGTATTCGACAATGCCAGCGGAAGTTTTATTCCCGCGCTGACCGTGTACCAGAACGAGCTCGCCCTGGGATGTTCGCCACAGTCCGGCAATTCCGTGCCATCTTGCCCCGCCCAGTTCTCGATCAGCACGGGATCGCCGCAGGTCAGTGTCGGCTGGTTCGATGCCGGGCTCTACGCTGAAGACGAATGGCGGGTGAAGCCGAATCTGTCATTTACCTACGGACTGCGCTATGAATCCCAAAACAATATTCACGATCATGCCGATTTTGCTCCACGGCTCGGACTGGCGTGGGGTCTCGGCAGCAACGGAAAATCGGCGCCGAAAACCGTACTCCGCGCAGGATTCGGAATTTTCTACGACCGCTTTGGTTATAACCTGGTGCAGGAAGCGAATCTGCTAAACGGCATTACGCAGCAAAGCGCGGTGGTAAAAAATCCGCAATTCTTCACCCAAAATATACCCGATCCATTGCCGGCCACGGCAGCTCCGACTGTTTACAGAATTTCGCCAGACCTGCGCGCGCCTTACACCATTCAGAGCGCTGCAAGCATTGAACGTCAGATTACGAAGAACGCGACGGTGTCTGTGACCTATTTGAACTCGCGCGGCGAGCATGCGTTCTACATCAACAACATCAACGCGCCATATGTTCCCGGAGGCACGACTCCCAGTAAGACGAACGAGAATATTTATCAATACACTTCCGGCGGAATCTTCCGGCAGAACCAGTTGATCGCGAATGTACGTGTCAACACCGGCCGCCGCATTTCACTATTTGGCTTTTACGTGTTGAACTATGCCGATAGCAATGCCAGTTCGGGTGGAAGTCCAGGCGGATTTTTTTCGAGCGGCACTACATCTGAGGCGAGCTTTGTTTCTAACCAATACGATCCGCTGGCCGACTACGGACGAGCGGCTTTCGACGTGCGCCATCGCATTTTCCTCGGTGGAAACTTTAACTTGCCGTATTCTTTCTCGCTGAGCCCGTTTGTCATTATCAATTCTGGGCAACCCTATAATCTGACGACTGGCCAGGACAATAACGGAGATTCCATCTTCAACGACCGGCCCTGGTTCGCCGCCAACAACGCTCATGCGGTTTGCACTTCACTAGCCTCTTTCTCAACCGTAGATAACGGATTACCGATCGTTCCGGTGCACGATTGTACCGGGCCTTCTGATGCAACTTTGAATTTGCGGCTGAGCAAGACCATCGGATTTGGTCGCGAAACTAAAGGAGGTTCTGGTGGAGGCCGGGGTTACGGTGGTCCTCATATTCATGGAGGAGGCTTGGGGCCGGGCGGCCTCAGCGGAGCCGGTGGTAATCATCCCTTCGGAGGTGGCGGTGGCGGTGCGAACCGGCGCTACAATCTCACATTCAGTATTTCCGCGCGCAACCTTTTGAATACTTTCAATCCGGGACCGCCCGTAGGAAATCTAAGTTCGCCACTCTTCGGACAATCTATCAATATTGCTGGCGGGCCGTTTGCTTCGGCCTCAGCGAACCGGCGAGTGGATTTGCAAGTGAGGTTTTCTTTTTAAGCCGTCAGCCATCAGCTGTCAGCTAAACCGTGGCGCGATATGAGGCTACGAGAACCGATGACGGACCGGATTATTAAGCCGTTCCTGACGCCTGACGGCTGGTAGCTGAGAGCTACTTACAGTTCACACCTTGGCTCGGCGAAAGCGAAGTCAGAACGCTCTGATTGGGATAGCTGTAGGCTCCGCCCAGCGCCGTCGAAGGCGATTGAAATTCGAACCATTGCAAGAGAGCTTCGTTCTGCGGGTGGTAAATCCTGCCACCAATCTTGATCGGCACAGTGGATTCGGGCAGCCCCTCAATTGCGTCACCCACTTCGAGGTCATTCTGGCAATTTCCATTTTGCGAAAGCCACCACGGAGTGATGCCGTGAACTCCATCGCTGCCCACAAACGGATCATTCAGGCTTTCGGTGATTTCGTGACTCAGCGCAGTCACATCTTCGAAGCCGGGGCTGAATAGGCCTGGGCTGATCCAGCTCGAGTAATTCAGTACGTAGCGCTTTTCACGAAAGCCGTTGCCGACGTCACCGGGTTCAAAATCATAGGTGTGGAAACCGAGCACGCAGCAGTGATTGGGATTGTGATTGAGATACAGGAATGTGTTGGGGAAAAGAAAAGTGCTGACGCTTTTTGTGGTGATGTTACCCGTGTGCTCCGCCGCTCCGATCGGAGAAGAAGTGTCGTAGGCACTCGCTGGAAACAACCGTTTCGAGAATACATCGATATCAACCAACACAAAGGCGCAGCAAGATCCGTCACTGTTTAATGCAAAATAATAGGCACCGCGCGGAATGGAAATTGTGTGCGATTGCTTTATTGAAGGCCTTAAAAGCGTGTGCCAGTCATACTTCATTACGTTGTTGAACTCGGCCCGCTGCACGGCGTCGGAAAACTGGGTAGGCACTCCGCTGCTGGTGTAATCGGCGCGCTGAAAAATCGGAGAGTCCATCACTGCGCTCACAAAGGGCTCGACCGAGTAGTGCAGCTTATGGCCATTTACCACGCGAACGCTGCCGTCATAATCCAGCAGATCCAGAGAGACGGGCACGACGGGAGCGTCGAAGCTGGTTGTACCTCCCAGTTCAGGCCTGCCGCCGGCGATGGTGTAATGCCAGTTTTTTTGCGGATTCCCGGACGGCCCAATGCCGGGCGCACGGAACTCGCCGTTGAAGTTCTTGATGGAATCGATGCCTGCATCAACAGGCCGCGACGAAGTTGAATTGGCAGGTCCCCCGCCGCGATGGCCGCGAGGAGCGAAGACGGTAAAACCATGACGAGCGCTGGAGAGCGTAGGCGCAATCTGGTCGGAGCTCTGAGCGAAAGCTAAATTCGCAACCAAAGCCGTCCACCCGAAAAGCACCAGCAGCTGGAAGAATGACTTACCGCTAAACAAAACCGTCCACCACCTCATTCCAAGTTACTTGGATGCGGAGAGACTTGCAAACTATGTTTACGTCAAATTTTGGTTAATTCCTGGGGACAGAAATGAGGTGGCGACGGACATCCTCGCCCGTCAACTCTCGGCTGGAAGAGTGAAGCGATGGTGTTGAAAAACAACTTACTTCGGCCTCGTGATTGCGCCTTCCGAAGCAGAATGTACCAGGGCGGCGTACTTTCCAAACACCCCGGTCGCAAACCGCGGCTTGGGAGCTTTCCATTGTGACATCCGGCGCTGGATATCGGCATCGCTGAGTTCCATTTCCAGCACCCGCTGATTCACATCAATTCGAATCATGTCGCCTTCATGCACGGACGCGATTGGCCCGCCCAAAGCAGCTTCAGGGGAAACATGTCCTATCATCAGGCCCCGGGTCGCGCCGCTAAACCGTCCATCGGTCAGAAGCGCAACCGATTCGCCCAGACCCTCTCCGACTATCGCCGCGGTGACTCCGAGCATCTCGCGCATGCCCGGACCGCCGCGCGGGCCCTCGTTACGGATCACCACAACGTCTCCTGCTTTCAGGCGCTTTCCAGTCACGGCGCTCATAGCTTCCTCTTCAGAGTCGAAGACTCGTGCTGGACCGCGGTGGCTCAACCGCTCGTGTCCGCTGATTTTCGCCACGCAGCCTTGGGGGGCGAGATTTCCTCGCAAGATCACCAGGCCTCCACTTGCTTTAAGGGGCCGATCGAGAGGGGCGATCACTTCCTGATCAGGAGTTTCAACCGCAGCAGCGGCTTCTTCACCGATGGTCTTGCCAGTGACCGTCATCGCATTTGCATGAATCTTTTTGCCGTCCAGCAAGCGCTTTGCCAGCAGGCGAATTCCTCCTGCGCGATGCATGTCGGCCGCTACGAAGCGACCAAAAGGCTTGAGATCGCAGAGCAGCGGGGTTCGTTCGCTGACCTTCTGAAAATCATCAATTTCCAGCGGAACTCCGGCTTCACGCGCTATTGCCAGCAGATGCAACACGGAATTCGTGGATCCACCACTCGCGGCGACGGAGGCAATTGCG
>DATNAF010000172.1:0-6472 GCA_035572845.1 Terriglobales bacterium | reverse complement strand
GCGGCCAAGTTGCCCATCATCATCTCCGCCTTCAACGGTTTCAACTATCTTGATGACGCTTATGCCCTTCTGGCCCGCGGTGGGGACACGCTAGATGCGGCGCTGAAAGTCGTTCAGGGTCCGGAGAACGATCCCAATGATGAGAGCGTTGGTTTAGGCGGACATCCAAATGAGGACGGGGTGGTCGAGCTTGACGCGTGCTGCATGCACGGACCCACGCGCACCGCGGGTTCGGTTGGTGCGGTGCGCAATATCAAGAATGTCTCCCTGCTTTCAAATGCTGTGCGGCGTCATACCGGACACGTCATGCTGGTTGGAGAAGGCGCGGAGCGGTTCGCTGTCGCGGAAGGATTTCAGCGCGAAAATCTTCTCACTGATAAATCGCGTAAAGAATGGGTGCTCTGGAAAGAAACCCACTCTGACTGGTGGGGGCCCGGTCTAGATAATCCGGATTGGCGCCAGCGCTTTTCGAGCCCTGCTCATGCCGACGAATGGGACGAACGTATTCAGCGCATGCAACAAATCGCGGCAGATATCGGAATCCCTCCCGAGCTGCGCATGGACGCGATCCGTTACGTGCTCTACCCGCCCACGGGAACCATTCACTGTTCAGCGTTGAACGAGAAGAACGAAATTTCCGGATGCACCACAACCAGCGGCCTCGCCTGGAAAATCCCCGGCCGCGTTGGCGACTCTCCCATCATTGGCGCAGGGTGCTACACCGATCAGGATGTGGGCTCCGCGGGCGCCACCGGCAACGGCGAAGAAAACATCAAGATCGTAGGAGCGCATACCATCATCGAAAACATGCGTCACGGCATGTCGCCGCTCGAAGCCGGAATGGACGCGCTCAAGCGGATCGTCCGCAATTACAAGGGTGACAAAGAACGTCTCCAGTTCGTGGACATGATCTATTACATTTTGCGCAAAGACGGTGCCTATGCGGCAGTTTCACTCTGGACAGGGTACGAACCGGACAAGCCCCACCAGATAGCCGTTCACGACGGCACCAGACGGCTGGAGAATGCGGTCAGCCTTTACTCCGGTGCTTCGCAAAGCTGGCCACCGATACGCATGTTGCGATGAAGTCCTTCGTGGACCTTCGTGTCCTTCGTGGTTGTCGCCTTTGAAAACCTTTAACCACGAAGGACACCAAGGTTCACGAAGGAAAACATCCAGCGAAATAACAACGGCGCGAACGCTGCCAGGTTTCTTCTCCACACCATCCAGTCGTGCATGCCAGGTGTTTCGATATCGGTGAACTGCACGCCTTTGTCTTTCAGCCATAATTTGAATGCACGGTTCACCTTGATCAAGTTGTCGTCTGTGCCGCAGGAGATCCACAGCAATTTCAATTTCTGATTATCTTCCGCGCTGACATGCGGGAAGCCGACGCTGAAATCTCGCAGATCAATCCCTCCCGAGCTAAATCCACCAACCCACGCAAAATCATCCAGATGATTCAAGCCCGTCAACAGCGACTCCGCGCCTCCCATGGAAAGTCCGGCGATGGCGCGCGACTCCCGATCTTTTTTGATTCGATAGCTCTGCTCGACCTGAGGCATAACTTCTGAAAGCAAAATATCGGTGAACTTCGAAAGATTGCGCCATGCTAGGTCTTTGTCCGACCACGATCCCCAGCCCCGGCGGATCACGTCGTAATCGCCGTAGCCGAGAGGCATGACAACGATCATCGGCTTGGCTTTACCTTGCGCGATAAGGTTGTCGAGAATCACATTCGCGCGACCGACCGCGGTCCAGCCGCTGGCGTCATCGCTGAACCCGTGCAGCAGGTACAGGACCGGGTACTCAGTTTTTGTATCGGCAAAATAATCCGGCGGCGTGTAAACATAAAAATCCCGGTGATCACTCGCGATTTTCGATTCGTAGAAGTGATGATGAATCTCGCCGTGAGGCACCTGGTTTATCTCCCACGGCAGCGATGGAGGCCCGGGCACGTGGACCGCGCTTTCTGTGCTTAGCAGGTTCGGTTTCATCAGCGGGTTCGACGGATCGATCAGTGCCACGCCGTCGGCAACGAACGCATATCCGTAAATATCCGGCTGCAAAGGGCCAATCGTCAGGCTCCAGATTCCGTGGTCATCCTTCTGCATGGGCCGGGGAGTCTTCTCGCCTTCAAGGTCCAATTCAACCTTCAACGCATTCGGATCTGCGAACCTGAATGTGACGTGTCCGTCGGCTTGAACTTCAGGAGAATTGATAGCGGGCGTGCCTTGCCCCAAAACGAAAGTGGAAAGCAAAACCATGGCGCACATAATTCCCAAAAAGAGTTTGTTCATATGCCTCTCGCAAACCGCTACATTTTAATCGAATGATGGACCAGCAAATCGAGTGCAAGAAAAACAAAGAAGATCACTGAGATGATGCCGTTCATAGTAAAAAAAGCGGCGTTGAGCTTGCTCAAATCATCTTTTGAAATCAGCGAATGCTCGTAAGCCAGCAGCAACAAGACAGCGAATATTCCAGCCATAGTTAATGCGCCCAAGCCAAAAATCCAAACCAGCGCCACCAGCAAAGCCAGCATGCATAAATGAAAGCCACGCGCGATCCACAATGCATTGCCAATACCGCAATAGCGCGGCAGTGAGTGTAATCCAGTCTGCTGATCGAACTCGTAGTCCTGGCAGGCATAGAGCACATCAAATCCAGCTACCCAGAAAGTTACCGCTGCAGTCAGAAGAAGTATGCGCGGATCGAGCGAGCCCCGCACCGCGATCCATGCTGCCGCCGGCGCAATCCCCAGAGCAAAACCTAAGACCAGATGCGACCATCGCGTCCATCGTTTTGTGTACGAATAGAGGAGCAGTACTGCCAGCGCCACCGGCGAAAGCAGGAACGCTAATCGGTTCAGCTCCCATGCCGCCAAGACAAAGATCGCGGACGACACAATCACAAAACTTGTAACAAAATTTCGTGTGAGCGCACCAGCAGGCAGAGCGCGGGTGCGTGTCCGGGGATTTGCGCCGTCGATCGCCGCATCCGCCAAACGATTGAAAGCCATTGCCGCAGAGCGCGCGGCGACCATGGCCACTATTATCCAGATAATTTGGTGCACACTCGGAACGCCACGTGCTGCCAGCATCGCCCCGCACAGCGCAAATGGAAGCGCAAACACGGAGTGCTCCCACTTGATCATCTCCAGCGTAACCCGTAGATTTTTCAGCAGAAGCACATTGCATTGTAAAAGAAATTAGTAGCCGCTGGCTCCGATCAAAGGCACGAAACGGCAACCTTCAATTACTTCTACTACCGGCTTGCCTGCCTGCCTTCGTACCAATTGCAATTCCTGGGACTGCTGCGGACCGACGGGAATCACCATGCGCCCTCCTTCGGCGAGCTGCTCGAAGAGGGTGTGCGGAATTTCAGGAGCGGCTGCGGAGACCAGAATTGCCTCATATGGCGAAAATTCAGGAAGCCCGAAACTTCCGTCGCCCACGACGATTTTTACATTGTTGATCCCGAGTTTTTTCAAGACCGTTTGTGAGGAAGCTGCCAGCACATCATGGCGCTCAATCGAGTACACCATTTGTGCGAGACTGGCCAGCAACGCCGTTTGGTATGCAGAGCCGGTGCCAATCTCAAGCACCGATTCCTTCCCTTGCAAACTCAGCGCCTGTAGAGAAGCCGCAACAATAAACGGTTGCGAAATGGTCTGGCCTTTGCCAATTGGAATGGGGTGATCTTCGTACGCTTGCGACTTATATTCTTCTGAAACGAACTCGTGGCGCGGGATTCGCAACATCGCATCGAGCACGCGCTGATTGCGAATGCCCCGGTCGCGCAATTGGGATTCCACCATGCGGCGCCGCAAATCGAAATAGAGGTCGGATTGCGCAGCGTTGAAAATTGACATCAGGCCCTTTGGATGCCAGGACGCTTAATGGGTACAAACGCATTAACGCTTCCGTCGACGGATTTTTACGTCAAAGCTGACGACACCGTTCTGATCACGAATAGCAACGATAGAAACATTTTTTGACAAGTTGTACTCGGCGCGGATGACCTGTTGCGAGGTCTGGGACACATCTGTGGTGTATGACAGCGTCAGATTGTCTTTCACTTGTTGTTCGATGGTTAAGGCCGGTCCGCTTTGAGTGATGGTCGAGGTCTCTGACGAGAGACCCTGGGGATCGATTTTGATGCGGCTGTTGCCGAACAGCCGTTGTGCCCGGTTGTTCAGGGTAGCGTTCAAAGCCGCCGCCAGCATTGCGCTTGAGGCCTGCTGGTTGAAAGCAGACTGGTTCGTCTGCTGAAGCTGTGCTGATTCCTCAGTTGTCTGCCCGAAGGCCAGCAGCGCAATGATGTCCGCCGTAGGCAAGGGTGGATCAGAGCGATAGTTCACTTTCAACCCATTCGGTTTGCTTATGTCGCCGCTCAACGAGAGCGTGACATCGTAGTCGCGGATGCGTGTGACCGCCTCAAGATCCAGGAACGGAGTGGTAACCGCTGGATTGGTAAATGAAATTCCACCGCGTTCCAGGCGATATTTGGTTCCGTTGAAATATGCTTCCCCCTCGAAGACGTCGGCGCGACCCAGCAGAATGGGCTTGGCTGCGCTGCCTCGCAGTCTCAAATCCGCCGAGCCCTGCAGTCGAATCACGCTGGTCTGCATTTGCAGTTCAGGAGTGGTCGAGAGGTGAATATCAAGGCGAATTTTGTTCAGCACCGGATCCGTCTGCGGAAGGCTCGAAACCTGTGCGCTGCGTTCCAGGTATGCCGCGAAATCAAATCCTGGGGTAAAACCAAGTTTGTTGACCGTAATGTCGCCGGAAAGTGTTGAACCAGAGGCGCTGCCGCTCCAGTTCAAATCGGCATTGGCAGTTGAACTCACGCCCGGCGGATATCGCAACCGTACTGAATCCGCCGTGGCATGCAATTCGAAACTGGAAAGTTTGCCGGCGATGTCAGCGCGGCCGGTAAAACCGACCGTACCCCCGCCCACGTGAGCGTTGAGATTTTCGATTGTTACCTGGTTCTGATTGAAGCGCAGCGTTCCATTTATATCGCTGAGGGCGCTCGGCAGATTAATGTCCGAAATCGCTCCGTTCTGGACCTGCAGCGCACCCTTCACTAGTGGAGCGCCAAGAGTTCCAGTCACCGATGCTTCACCGGTGATTGCACCAGAACTCGTAATGTCAGGATCGTAGCTTTGTAGCAACTTCAAATCAACTTTGCCACGGGCCTGAAAATCCAGCGCTCGATCACCCCTCAGTTGCAGCGAACCCAAGCCGGAAAAATCCGTGTTCTCGCCCACGACGTGAAACGTGTCGAGATTGAACGATCTCGAGGAGAGCGCGAAGCGGATGGGTCCATCACTGCGAAACTGCGTTTTCCCTGCCTCGGCATACAAATCGCTCAAGTTCCCACTGAGACTCAACTGCTCCGGATCGCGAAGCGGCCCCTGCACTTGTATATCCCCCGCCACCGTCGAATTGCGGACCACATGTTTCCGCAGCAGGCTGTCCAGAAAGGGGTCGGCGTCCAGATGCGAAAAATGAAAATTGATGGTTGCGGGCCACCGATCCCGTGCATGCACGCTGCCTTCAATTTCCAGCGATGCGTCTTTAAAGTCCGAGTGCCCGGTGACGTGCACATCCGCACCACGGGACACCGCGTTCAGCAGGAAGTCTCCTTCCATCTGGCCGTTAACGCTGAGATTTCTCAAGTGCACGTCTGCACTCATTTCCGGGGCAGCGGTTGTGCCATGCGCCTGCGCAGAGAAATCGATCTTACCGGCAATTCCGGTTTGCATTCGTTGCGGTAGCGGAAAACTTGCGAGATCGAAATCCGTGCCGCGCATCTTCAATTGGAAGGTTCGCGACTTCAGATCGTAATCACCGCTTCCGGCTATTCTCGCCGGTCCTCGCGCCAAATTCAGGCTTTTGATGGTAAGTTGGCTGCCATTGATAGCCAACATTGCATTAGCGGAATCAAATGGCTCGCCGCGAATACTTCCATTCAGCAAACTGATAGTTCCCTGCCCTTCGGGGTTCTGGCGCGTTCCCGAAAACTGCAACCCAGCAGAAACCTTCCCTGAAACCTCGTGATCGTAACCGAAGAAATTTGACAGCTCACTGGCATTCGCGTTTTGCGCATCGAGACGCATTCTAAGAGAGCTCTCGGGAACGACCGCCCAATCCTCAAGTGCAACGCTTCCGTTTAACCTTACGGTCGCATCTTCGCGGCGCAGTATCGCATTGCGCAGCGACAAGTTTGCTGGTGAGGCTTGCACGTCCGCGTTCAGTGAATCCCAATGCACCTGCCGTTCCGGCTCATGCGCTTTGGTCCGCACAATGGTGTCAAAATCGTGTACCTGCAAATTCCCTGCGATCCTCAAATTCGACGAACTGCCGGCCGCGTTCCCATTGAAAGCGGCGTGCCCATGAACCACCAGAGGAAGACCAGAGGGAAACAACTGTGAAATGACTGGCTGCCATTCGAGTAGGTCATT
>DATNAF010000171.1:0-3502 GCA_035572845.1 Terriglobales bacterium | reverse complement strand
TCAGCGCTTCCCAAAACGACACTTTGTAGAACTGTCATTCGAGGTGGAAGCCTCCTGCTTCAGCAGGGGGAGCAGCGCTTCAGCGCTGCGGCCACGAGCACGCTAATTCAAATCGCGCTTCAGCGCCGGCCCGCACGCCTGGAGATTCATCAGAAGCCTTCCTGATGAATAAGCCAGGGTGCACAGGATTAGCGCTGAACCCGAGGGAATCTTAAAAGGACCCGCATAGAAATATGGCGGATGAGCCTGTCCCGCTTTGTTCCACGGCTTTGTTCCAAACTCACGAAGGAGATGTTCCAGAAGATCTTCGAACCGGGGCAAGAAAGCTCGCCTGAATCCGGCCCAAGACCTGAGGAACAGTGAAAAAAACAGTGAATTTTTTTCGATTTGCCCAAAAATCATCGAATTTTGCCCAAAAATCCCAAAACCTGCTTTTAGGAACAGGTAATAACAGTGAATTGGAAACATGGGGACAGGAAGCTGTGAAGAAATTGGGTGAAAGCGAGTCGATAATGTTATTGCGCGCATTCTGAATGCCCGTACACTGCAGATGTGACGAGCGATGCGAAGGCTCCTGCTCCGCGATTAGTGTCGATTGATCGCCGCCAGCTAGTGTTGCGCACTGTGGATGTCGAGAGACTCATCGACGAGGATCACAGTGCGCGTTCTATTTGGGAACTAATAGGGCGGTTAGACCTCAGTCTGTACTGCGCGAAGATAGAAGCGGTTGAAGGCCACGCTGGCCGCGACCATACCGATCCCCACCTATTGATCAGCATTTGGCTGTATGCCTACAGTCGTGGGATCAGCTCGGCCCGCGAGGTAGCACGGCAATGCGAGTTTGAACCGGGGTTGCAATGGCTGTGCGGTTTAGAGCCGATCAGCCATCGAACGCTATCTGGGTTCCGGTCGGAGAACAAAGCAGCGTTGGACGACCTATTTGTGCAAGTACTGGGGATGTTGAGTGCCGAGGGTCTGATCACACTAGAACGGGTGACTCTGGACGGCACGAAGATCAAAGCCAATGCGGGTGGCAACAGCTTTCGTCGTAAAGAAAAATTGCAGGCACATCTGGAATTGGCTGGTGAGCAAGTGCGCATCCTGAATGCAGAAGGTGAGCAGGAGGAGAGCACAGCCAATCGACAAGCCGCGGCTCGACGGCGAGCCGCACGGCAACGAGCCAGCCGCTTGGAGGCAGCTGTGCGCGAAGTGGAACGCCTGCAGCAAGAGAAGAAGCACGATCGCAAAGACTTCCTGGCGCGTGCATCCAGCACCGATCCCGACGCGCACGTGATGAGAAACGGCGAGGGCGGCACGGTGCCCAGCTACAACGTGCAACTGCTCACCGACACAACTCATGGCATGGTGGTGAATGTCGAAGCGACCACCGACGCCATCGATTATCGTCAGCTCAAACCTGCCTTGGAACGTTGCGTCACGATATTAGGACAAAGACCGAAACAGATCGTGGCCGATGGAGATTACACCAATCACGCATCGGTGCAAGCGGCAGCCGAGTGCGGCGTGGACTTCTACGGCTCCTGGCAAGACAGTTGGAGACCGGTGGAACGGGATGCCTGTGGCCGCAGCGGCCACTTTCTGGCCAGCGCTTTTCCGTATGATCCAAAACGGGATTGCTTCACCTGTCCTGCGGGAAAGGCTCTCACTCGTCGCACGCGATTGCATCGCGGAAATGGGGTTCATGCAGACTTGTACCACGCCGGTAAAACGGCTTGTCTGAAATGCCCACTCCGCAGCCAATGTGCTCCCGCCAACGCGCAGCCCATGTGGCGGCGTGCGATTACGCGCATGGAAGAGCCAGAGACAACAACCGCGTTTAAGACCAAGATGGCGACTGCAGAAGCACAAAGGATCTACGCGAAACGTTCACAGATCGCGGAGTTTCCGCATGCCTGGATCAAGGAGCGCTGCGGGTTACGGCAGTTCCGCTGTCGAGGCCGTCTTAAGGTGAGCATGGAAGCTACTTGGGCATGCCTCAGTTACAACCTTGCTCGCTGGTTCAGCATAAAGCGCAAATTCAATATGGAACTCATGCCTGCTTAGTACAGTCATAGCTAAACTGGAATCGAGTCTAGACCGGATCAGTCACTTCCGTTCCGATACGAATAGTCGAATGACGGAGCAACAAAAAAAGGGGGAGCCCAACAAAATCGATTTCTTCACAGCTTCCAGACGGGACATTTATCAAAGCTAAGTCTAATCAAAGCTAAGTAAGTGCTGGTGATTGTCCGCTGGCATCTGGGCCGACGCCCTCCTTTTTGCGGCGCGAGAATGCGACCGACAGTTTTCTCCAGCGTTTCAACAAACTCCGCCGTTCCCAGCGGACGACCTCAGCGGACGACCTGTGTGTGTGCATAGCCGTATCTGTTCCGCATCGGCTTCTGCTCCGGGCTGGGAGAGATATTGCTTCCAGGTGATGGAATTCCACTGCTGTTGCCACACGTCGGTATCCAGTACCAAATCGGGCTGAGCAGTGCCGCAATGAGCTCCCGCACTTGACCATCGATAAGCCTCCGGCGTGGTAACCATGCGTGCGCGGACGGGATTCAGCTCCGTGTAGCGCAAGGCTCTCCACAGGTGGGTGAGGTCCAGCGGGCATGAGTAATAGCGACCTTGCCACACATGACCTGAGGACGAATGGCTAGCATTCCAATAACCCGCGTATCGTCCGTGGGTGTTCTTCAGGGTCAAGGCCAGTGAGTCGATCTTCGTTGGCGTTACCACCAGGTGTACATGGTTGGACATGAGGCAATAACCAAGAAGCGAAAGCTCATACAATGTGCAGTACTGGCCAAGAAGATCCAGGTAAACGAGCTTATCGGAATCGGATTCGAGGATGAAACGGCGCCCGTTTCCGCGCTGGGTCACGTGGTGCGGAATATCGACGGCAACGACTCGGGCTAGACGAGCCATGGGAGCACGAAGATATCAGAAAGAAGAGAAAACATCCCGTCTGTCCCCCGGTTTTCCCCCGGTTTTCCACATTTACTTCAACGGAAAGCGACTCGCGTTCTTCGCTCTTGGGAGCGGCAACCAGCATTACTACTGGTCCGATCACCTGGGATCTGCCAGCGTGATGTCGAACTCAGATGGCAGCAGTATTGAATGGGAATCCGACTATTATCCATTCGGCCACAAGCAGGTATTTAATCCTTCCCTCGACAACTTTTTCCTGTATACCGGATATCAGTTCGACTATGAGCTTGGCTATAATTACGCCGGGGCTCGCGAACAATCGCCAGCTTTGGGTCGCTTCATGAGCCCTGACCCTTGGCTCGGAAGTATGCATTTGGAGAATCCTCAGAGCCTCAACCGCTATGCGTATGTTTTGAATAATCCATTGCGATATATCGATCCCAATGGGCTCGATTGCGCGTATTTGAACGACTCTGGAACCGACATCGAGAAAGGTGGGCTGGATCAGAACTCGAACTCTGGCGAATGCAAACAAAACGGCGGCTATTGGGTAGATGGTGCGATT
>DATNAF010000170.1:0-9641 GCA_035572845.1 Terriglobales bacterium | reverse complement strand
CGACCGCCAGAGAGAAAGGATAGTCGCGGCGTGGATCCTTAGCCTCTCCTCCAACCATCAGCGCAGTTTCGTATCCGCCGTAGGCAAACATCAGCAGCAGCACCGGATGAAGCCAGAGCTTTGGTGGTCCGCCAGGCGCGGAAATCACGAGAGGGATGTGTTTGAAGGTGATGAAAAATAATCCTGCAGCGATAAAACCAACCAGGGTTACGAGCTTCGCGGCGGTAAAAAGATTGCTTTGATTCGCGCCTTTTTTCACGCCGACGTAGTTCACCGCCGTCAGGACACCCAACAGCAGGGTAAGAACAATGATACGTGGGAGCGGGTTCTTTGCTCCCGGCCAGAATTCTCCCACGTAAAGAATGAACAAATTAGCGTTGGCTGCGGCGGCGGTCAGTCGCGCCAACCAGCCGAGCCAAACGATAGCGATTCCGAAGGTACGGCCGAAGGCGGTCCGGGTGTAGAGGTAAACTCCGCCGCTTTGATCGAAGCGCGAAGCGACTTCGGCGAAGCATGCCATCACCAGCCCGGTCGCGGCCCCCGCGAACAACCAGGCAAATGGACTGGCATTCCCCAGCGTGCCCGCGATTACCGAAGGCAGGCCGAACACGCCGCTGCCAATGATGCAATTGATCATTAGCGCGGCCAGGCTCCATCGGCCTATAGCACGGACCAGGGTCGGCACGGAAGGTTTGTATCACACCACGTTGACATTTCCACAGGGGAAGGTTCAAACTACCCACTCTGATAGGCGAGGTTGTTTCGCCCCGCGAGCAGGCAAATTAAGCGGTACCCGCCGTTCACGCGAATTCATTTGAAACTTTTGCTTATGGCCGGTGACCGGTTCTCCTACAACCTGGATTCGACGCTGGACACCGTGGACCGGGCGGAGCAGACTGCCAGCCGCATTGCCAGCGAAAATGGATTCGACGAAGACGAGGTCATGCAGATTGCAATGGCGGTGCGCGAAGCGGCGGTAAACGCCGTATTGCATGGCAACGCTTATGATCCGGGGAAAAAGGTTGAATTAGAATTTGAGCGGACGAACCGCGACCTGGTGATCACGATTCGCGATCAGGGCAAGGGCATGGATCTGGGTAGCATTCCTGATCCGTTGGCGCCGGAAAACCTGTTAAAGACTTCGGGCCGTGGGATTTTTTTAATTCGTTCGTTTATGGATGATGTAGAGATTCACCCGTCTAGTACGGGAACAGAAATCAAACTAATCAAGCACGTCCACGGCATGACCGAGGGCGGCAAGGAGGCTTCCCAGTGAATTTGAAAGTCAGCACGCGCCAAGTGGATGGTGTGAGCATTGTCGATTGCAGCGGACGTATAACCCTCGGCGAAGGCAGCGTAGTGCTTCGCGATACCGTAAAGGACCTGCTCGGCAAGGGCCACAAAAAGATTCTGCTGAACCTTGGCGACGTGAATTACATTGACAGCTCGGGCATTGGTGAACTGGTCAGCGCATATACCACAGCGAAAAACCAGGGTGGCGAACTGAAGCTGCTCAAGCTGACCAAGAAAGTTCATGACCTGCTGCAGATCACGAAGCTTTACACCGTTTTTGACGTGAAGGATGATGAGGCGGCGGCGATAAAGTCCTTCCGGTAAATCCTGGGATGGAGACACGGGCGTCCTTGCCCGTGGGCGGGTGAGACGCCCGCCCCTCCAAATCCAATTTTTCATTTTGGGACAAAAATCAGAGTTATTTACGTTTCTGGCGTTCCGTTCCCTGCGCGCACAAATAGAATGTGCGAGTGCTCCCGGCGCTAAGACTTCTGATTTGCTTGCTGATTCCTTCATTTACCTTTGCGGTTTGCATCCCCTTTGATCAGGCGCGCAATCATCTTGATGAAACGCAATGCGTCACCGGCAAGGTGATACGGGTGCAGGCCGGCGAACGGGGCGTGCACTATCTCGACTTCTGTGAAGATTACCGGCTTTGCACATTTACTGTAGTGGTGTTCCAGCATGATCTGCAAAAGATCGGGGATGTGCGGCAACTGGCCGGGAAAGTCGTGGAGATCCGAGGTGAGATAAAGGATTATGATGACCGCGCAGAAATCGTTCTGGAAAGTTCAAGGCAGCTGAACAACGGGCTCATGCGGCTTTCACCCTTGCCGAGATCTTTCGATGTAGAACAGCGGGGGCATTTCAGCGCCGGAACATCGCGGCCTGCGCGTAAACGGAGCAGCCGGAAGAAAAAAGGAATTCCGACCCTGCCCGCCGACGTTTCTGATGCAGAGTCGGACTAATCTCAGGCAGAGCTAGACCAAGCCACGCCTTAACTCTTCTAATGGATACATGGTTCCGCGCCACTCTACGCCATGATTTCGTAAAGCAAAAAACATTGATCGCAGCATGGTGTAGATAAAAAGGATTGTGGCAATGGGGTGGAGCAGCAGATACCAGGGCTGTACATCAGAAAACAGAGACATTCCGAAATAAAGAAAAAGCAAACAAAGCAGCGTGATCGCGTATGGAAGACGTGCCCATCCATGGGCGAGAAATATTCCGGCAAAAGGCATTATGTTGATGAAGGCGGCCGCGAAGCAGAAACCGATGGCTCGCCACGATTGAAACGACATTACGGCGAAGAAATTTTTCGTCAGGTTGCGGACCACCCCGAGCGCGCCCTGCGCCCAGTGAAGCTCGAGCAAGTCTTCTCCCAGCACATTACGCTGACGAAAGCCTGCGTTCTTAATTACTTTGCCGAGTTTCATATCGTCGACAACTTCGAAGCGCAGAGCTTGGTACGTCCCGATTGCCTCATATACTGACCGGCGGACAAGGTTGAATGCGCCGACACCGATGTGGTCTTTGGCTTTAGGGTCGGCAACTTTCCAGGGGCGATGCCCGAAGACGAACATCAATTGAAAAAATGCCAGCATCATTTTCTCGCCGGGATGTTTCATGATGGTGCGCGGAAAAAGAACCAGATGGTCGGCACGCTCGGCCTCGGCGTAGGAGATCGCACGGCGCAGGCAGTCGGGGCGGAACATCACGTCTGCGTCGGTAAATAAAACCCAGTCGGCAGTGGATTCTTTAGCGGCGCTCCACATGGCGTGGGCTTTGCCCATCCAGCCGGGCGGGAGATCTTTGATATGGATAATCCGGAGGACGACATTCGACGGGCGGGGACGCCCGTCCCCCCACGCTGCCAGGCTGTCCATAATTTCGCCGGTGCGGTCGGTTGAGCGATCGTCGACGGCGATGACTTCGTGGTTGTCGTAGTCAAGTGCCAGTAACTGCGAGAGTGCCTGGCGGATTGACGCCTCCTCATTTCGCGCAGGGACGACGATGGTCACGCGGGGATTTCCCGACGGAGTTGCCGGACGGCGGTCCCATTCAGGAGTAGCGATGTTCACTAGAGTGCGCACGCCGAGCGAAGTATCGATCACGCGCGAAAGCCAGATCGCCGCCAGCAGAGTGCCGGCGATCCAATGGAAATACGTCATCCGGCGTGGACCTGCGCGGCCCGTTTGTCGACTGCGACTGCTGGAGCAAAACGTGCGCCAATAAATAAGATGAGTGCGGAAACTACCATTGCGATCACGGGCAGAATGAAGGCCGCCTGCAGCGAATGCTTGTCGGCCACCCAGCCCATCATGGTCGGCGAAGGAACGTCTCCCAGGAAGTGCAGAATAAAAATGTTGAATGCGATGGCGGTGGCGCGAATGTGAGCTCCGACGGAATTCACCACCGCGGCATTCAGCGGTGAGGTATTGAACAAAAGTAAGAAAGCCGCGACGGCGATGGCCGGCAGCATAAAGCGTCCGGGATTGAATAAGGCAACAATCATGAACGGTACGCCCAGTGCCATGCTGACCGCCGACACAAAGTAGTACGCGCCTTTCATTCTGGGTAGCAAATAATCGCCCAGCCATCCGCCGGCCAGCGAAGCCACAATGCCGTCAACCACCACAATCAGGCCGAAGGTGTAGTTGGCGGATTCGAGCGTGTAGCCTCGGACGCGCGAAAGGAAAGTCGGCATCCACACTTGAATGCCGCCGAGAGCAAACGTCATGGCGGCCATACCAAGGGTGGCAGTCCAGAAAGCAGGATTGTGGGTCAGGCCGCGCAAGGTACCGCGCTCGGGTGTTTCCTTGACAGAATCGAAATGCCCACGCTCCGGCTCAGGAATAAAGAGCAATGCCAGCGCCAAGAGGAAACCTGGAGCGGCAGCGATGTAAAACGGGAATCGCCATCCGTGCGTGGCGCCCAGTTTGCCGCCCAGAATGTATCCGGCAGCGGTGCCCACAGGAATAGCGAGATAGAAGATTCCGAAAATGCGTCCGCGCTTTTGCTCGGGAAAAAGGTCGGCGACAAAAGTTGGAGCGATGGTGACAAAAGTCGCTTCGCCAATTCCGACCAGAGTGTGCCTTACCAGTAGTTCCCAGTAAGTATGGGTCACGGCGGTAAGCAGGGTGAGCGCGCTCCAGAAAATTGCGCCAAAGAAAATGATCAATCGGCGTGAATACCGGTCCGCCAGGGGCCCGGTAAAAGGCGCAGCAATCATGTAAAAGCCGAGAAAGGCGCTGGTGAGGTATCCGATTTGCGCGTTGCTGACGTGAAACTCGTTCTGCACCAGCGGCTGCACCGCGAACAATACCGAGCGGTCAATGTAGTTGAGCAGGTTCAGCGCGGTCAGAAAGATGAGCGCGGTCCAGGGATAGAGTTTGGTCTGGGTCACAGGATTACGAAATATAGCATGGCAGGTGAGGGTCCTCTGGGTGACTAAACAACCCCATTAACCACGAAGGACACGAAGGTTCACGAAGGAAAACCAGTATCGCAAGTGAAAAGATTTGGCTTTTCTTTGTGAACCTTCGTGTCCCTCGTGGTTAATGCTTTGTTTTTTTGGTAGTTAGCGACAAATGTCCCTATAATAGGCGACAAATGGTAAACGAACTGCATGCAGTAGTTAAGGAGCTCGGAGGCCGACAGACGCTGGGCCGTAATCTCACGACCATGGGACAACTGAAGGAAGCGATTCGCGAAGGGTTCCCTCCTGCGGTTGTCGAACAGCTCATGAATTCCTCCGGGCTGACGCTGAAAGAGTTGGCGGACGCTCTGGATTTATCGCCCCGAAGCCTGCAACGCAGGCGGCGTAGCGGCCGGCTGGCGCGCTTCGAATCAGATCGATTGTTTCGCTTGGCGCGCATTGTAGCTTTCGCGCATCAGGCACTGGGCGGAGCTGAATTAGCTGCGCGATGGCTAAAGCGGCCGAACCGCGCCTTGGCTGGTTTAGCGCCAGTTTCATTCATTGATACCGAACTCGGAGCGCGGCAAGTAGAAAACATCCTGGGACGTATCGCCTACGGCGGAATCAGTTGACGCGAGTGTATCGCGTGTTGCGCAAACCTTATGCGCGCACGCCATTTGACGGCGAAGGTTCATACCAGTATGGAGGGCGCTGGTCGAGCCCGGGCACCCGGCTCAGCTATGCCTCAGAACACCAGTCGCTGGCGATGCTCGAATATTTCGTTCACCTCGAGGCCAGTGATGCGCCGCCCGATCTTGTGCTGGCATCTGCCGACATTCCTGACGATCTGTCTCGACAACAAATTGAAGTGGGCACGTTGCCGGCAAATTGGCGCGAGACTCCGGCCCCAGCCGAACTAGCCCGTTTGGGGGATGAATTTGTTCTGACAGGCAAGGACTGCATATTGATCGTGCCCTCGGCGCTGGTTCCGAACGAGAACAACTGGCTCGTCAATCCGTTGCACGAAGAGTTTCAGAAAATCAAGATTCGGGAAACAGAACCGCTCACCTACGATTCAAGACTCTCAGCTCGTGGTCGAAGCTCCAGGCATAAACACAAATAGATTACGCGCGTGCTCTCTTTGGACGTGGCCAGCGCGCAATCACAACCGTCGAAATTCCGCCGCGGGGGCGGAAATCACCTTTCACTTCGGCCCAGACTGGCTTTGCCCAGCGGACCACATCTTCGAGGACCTGATTGACTATGTTCTCCTGGAATATCCCAAGGTTGCGATACGACTGCAGATATTCTTTGTAGGATTTCAACTCGAGGCAAAGTTTGTCCGGCATGTAACGGAGCACGATTATGCCGAAATCAGGCAAGCCGGTTTTCGGGCACACTGAAGTGAACTCGGGATCGTCGATGACGATTTCGTATCCGGGAAACTGATTGGGCCAAGTCTCGATCTCGGGAAACTTGTTGGAGAGCCCGGCTTCTGCGTGTGCTGAGGTATATCGCGGCTGCTTCGGCATACGTTTCATTGTAACCAGCGGTATTGGCCGACATGAGAGAGTTCGCGAGCTTTTTCTTGGTCTTTTTCTGGAACGCGATGCATCTAAACGGTTAAGTGCGGCTCGACCGGGCCGATGTCGGCAAGTGTTACATTTATCTCAGATCATCTGATGGCTCAAAATGGCCGAAAATCGGGCTTTTTCGCCCAGCGGCGGTGGATCTTGTGGACCGCCGGAGCTGTAGCCGCAGTCATTCTTCTGGCCTCATTTGCGTCTCGTGATGACTCAGTTCCTATCATTACTGCAAAGGTCACGCGCGGCAATATTCGAAGCCTGATCTCAACCAATGGAAAAGTTGAGCCGATCAATAATTTTGAGGCGCATGCGCCTACCGGAACCGTGGTCAAAAGAGTTCTGGTCAAGGAAGGCGATCACGTCAAAAAAGGACAACTGCTGGTAGAGCTGGATGCAGCCAGCGCAGAAAGCCAGGCGGCGCAAGCTCTGGCACAAATCCGCGCCTCCGAAGCGGACATGCACTCGATCCAGCACGGCGGCACGCAAGAAGAGTTGCTCACTTTGCAGGCCCAGCAAGTCAAGGCCACGGCTGATCGCGATGCCGCGCAACGAAATCTCGAGGCGCTAGAGCGATTGCAAAAAACCGGCGCAGCATCTCCGGGCGAAGTGCGGACGGCGCAGGCACAACTCGCAACCGCTGAGGCACAGGTGAAGTTATTGCAAGCAAAACAAAGCGGACGCTACTCCGCGCCGGAGATCTCTAGCGTCCAGGCCAAGCAGTCGGAGGCCCAGAGCGCCTACTCTGCCGCGGAAGATGTGCTTCGCCAACTTTTAATTCGGGCGCCGTTTTCAGGCGTGGTTTATTCGTTACCGGTGAGGCAGGGGACGTATGTAAATCCCGGTGATTTGATTCTGCAGGAAGCGGATTTGTCGAGGGTTCTGGTGCGCGCCTACGTCGATGAGCCTGATGTTGCGCGGCTGACCCGGGGGGAAAAGATAGAAGTGTCCTGGGATGCAATACCGGGCCGAATTTGGACGGGCGAGGTAAGCAGCATCCCAGCTTCGGTTAAGTTGCACGGGACCCGCAACGTCGGCGAGACGACCTGCATTGTGCCTAATGAAGATTTCAAGCTCCTCCCGAATATCAATGTCGGAGTCACTATAGTGACCGCCGAAGACGACCATGTGCTCACCATTCCACGCGAAGCTCTTCACATGGAAGGCGGCAAGCCATATGTGTACCTGGTTGCGAATAATGAACTGGAGCGTCAAACGGTTGAGATAGGTATCTCAGACCTGACGCGAGCCGAAATTTCGAATGGACTGCCTGACGGCGCCCGGGTGGCGCTCAGCGCGGTAAATGCCAAGCCTTTGCACGACCATCTCTCAGTGAAAGTGATGCAATAGAAATGCGTTGTCTGTTGTCAATTGCTCTTATTTTTTTCTTCAGTGTTTCAATCGCCACAGCCGGGGCTGACGAAACGGCCCCTTCCTTGATCGCGGATGGCCGGGTGGACGAAGCCATTGCCAATCTGCATGGCCAGATCAGCGCTTCGCCCAATGACGCGCAGGCCCACAATCTTTTGTGCCGCGCTTATTTCAGCCTTGGCGACTGGGACCGCGGCATTTCTGATTGCGAAAAGGCAGTTGCCCTGGCGCCTGGTAACAGCCAGTTTCACTTGTGGCTGGGAAGAATTTACGGCGAGAAGGCGGATGGGTCCAGCTTTGTTACGGCAGCTGGACTTGCGCGCAGAGTGCGGAGCGAGTTTGAAACCGCCGTTCGGCTGAATCCGCGTAACGTCGATGCGCGCAGCGATCTGGCTGAGTTTTACCTGGAAGCGCCGGGCCTTGTCGGCGGAGGTCGAGATAAAGCCGAGGCGCAAGCGAGCTCGTTGGCGACGATTGATCCAGTTAGCGCTGATAACGTGAAAGCCCGCATTGCCGAAAAGCGTAAAGACTTCCCTGCTGCCGAACAGGAGCTCCGTGCTGCCATCAATGCCAGTCATGGTAGCGCCAGCACATGGCTGAACCTGGGACTTTTCTATAAACATCGACAGCAGTACGACAACATGGAAAAGGCATTGCAGCACGTTCGTTCTGCGCCGCTCGACCGGCCGGACGCGCTGGTAGATGCCGCGGAAATTTTGATTCACACCCAAAGAAACCTGCCGGAAGCGACGCAATTGCTACGCGCTTATCTGATGTCGAATGCCAAAGTCGAGCAGGCGCCGGCCTTCAAAGTGCATTTTCTTCTGGGCGCGGCCAATGAGGAACTCGGCCACAAAAAGGACGCGGCCGCTGAATACAGGACGGCACTCTCTATGGCGAAGGAATTCCGTCCGGCACAGCAGGCATTGCAACGCGTGAGTCAGTAGGTTGCGCGAAGGCTGTTTCAAAAGCCACATCTCAGTAAAATTAATTTCTATTTCGCACCGAAGGTGGACGCTATGAAACCTGCCCTGGGTCTGGTTCGGCTGTGCCTGGCGCTGACCGTTCCAATATTGGCGCATAGTGTTGCGTTTTCTGTGGAGTCCGAGCAGACGCTCTCGTTAAAGCGCGCGGTTGAGATGGCATTGACCCATAGTCCGGCAGCGGCACAAGCCAGCGCGGACAACCAGCGGGCATTCGCCTCGTATCGGGAAGCCAAAGACCAATACTTGCCGCAACTCATCGTAGGTTCCGGCTTGGGAGATTCGTGGGGTTACCCATTGAGCCTGGAAGGGTCGGCTCCGTCCCTCGTCAACATCAACGCGCAATCCACGCTGTTCAATCCCGCACTGCGGGAATTTATTCATGCTGCGCGCCTGGAATACAAAGCTGTAGAGGAAGGGACCAAAGATAGACGCGATCAGATTGTGCAAGAGACGGTCCTCGCCTACATGGAGCTGGCAAAGTGGGAGCGGCAGATAGAACAATTACGGCAGGAACTCGAGGCCGCCGGCAAAGCAGAGGAGATTGAAGATCAACGCGTGCAGGCCGGCGTGGATAGTGAACTGGCCGGCAAGGAAGCGCGTCTAGCCACGGCCCGCGCGCATCTGCGAATTACCCAGGCCGAAGGTGCGGTCGATGTGTTGCGCGCAAACTTGTCGCAGCTTACCGGCGTGCCCGTCAACTCGTTGCGGCTTGCTCCAGAATCGGTGCCTGCATTGCCAGAAATAAAACACGAAGGCACCGATACGACGAAAGAATCAGCATCGAACCCGGCTGTCTTGTTTGCGCAACAGCACGCGATAGCACAACAGTTTCGAGCTCGCGGAGAGCATCGGTCGCTTTGGCCGTCAGTGGATTTCGCCAGCCAATACGCCGTGCTGGCGAAATTCAATAACTGGACGCAGTTCTTTCCGAACAATGTATTTGAAAGAAATAATGCCACGGTCGGAGTGGTAATCCGTTTCCCTTTCTTC
>DATNAF010000169.1:0-3744 GCA_035572845.1 Terriglobales bacterium | reverse complement strand
TTAAGGTTGTTCCGCGAAAACCGATTCTCGTGGATCCGCTGCGGTGATTGTAATTGATCGCCTTCATGGTCCGCGCGACCACGGTAACCCGATAGATGGGCACCGATTCCGCAGCTCCCCTGGCCGCATTCTCGGTTGAGTTTGGTTGTTGAATCGGGTTCGGCGCCTGCGGCGCCTGAGCCGATAGAATTCCGCATGCCAGCAGGAATACGCTGATCGTCTTCATCTTGTGACCTTCAATCTTTCTTCTCATTGCTTGTCGCTGACCTGTGATACATCCCTACGCTCATGCGCCGAGTACTTGTTGAGCAGGGCGAGCAGTTTCGCAGCCGCCTTAGGAGCACGCATACCCGATGTCACAATCTCGCGGTTCTCGAGTTTTTTGCCGTAGAGGGTGGCGTTATCATCTAGATCCTGCCGAAGAGTGGCGCCTTCTAAAGCGAGGCCGGCAAACAGCCCCTGGGATCGCGACCATGAGAGAATTTCGGCGTGCATTTGGGCGTCCGTTTGCGCCGTGGCTGTCCGGCCCACGGGACCAGCGGCAGCGGAGCCTTCTGCTCCAAGAGTAAACTTGCTGGAAAGCAGTTTGTCCGCTCCCCGTTCACTCATCACCAACATGATCAAGTCCGTCTGGGACCCGCCGATCTGGAAACCAATACTGCCACCCTCAATGCGTATCGTGCCCGGCGCCGACCAACCCGCGCCGTGCTTGCCGCGGCAGGACAGGTATCCCTTTCCGTATTTCCCGCCAAATACAAAAGCCCCTGTTTTCAATCCGGGAACGATGACGATGCAGTGAGCGTTCTCGAGCATTTCTTGCGGAATGCCCTTGTCCGGCGTTGCCATGACCTCAGAGAACACTGCGGCAGACTCGTGCAGCCGCTGTGTCGATTCTTTATCCATAGCCAGCAGCAGCGGTGCGAGTGCCAGAGCAGTCACTATTGTCAACTTCATCTTCTTGACCTCTTCTGTCGGAGGAGACCCCCCGCGACTCCATAGTTAGTGCACGAGCCACGCCAATCGTCGTAAAGAGCCGACTCGGCGGATAAACTCCAGACTGTGCGACATAAACCGTGGACATCCCACGCAAATTTGAGACACGGGTGTGCGACCACATGTCGTCATGTGGCGGAATACCAATCAAGGCTTGTAGAGAAGAAACGTAACCCGTGGGGTGAATTTATGGTGTTCCTTTGCCGCTGGAACGGGCCGAAGATACGGCTGTGGATTCACAGGGAAGGCGACCTCTCTTCCTTTCGGTGATTAACGTCCGACTCGGAAGCCACTGATACCGCCCCACAATCCGAACACCTGCAATACCCATACGGCAACAACAACCACAACTACGATGTTCAGGATCGATTTGATGCTGGAAGCCATGGGGATGTAGCGATTGATGAGCCACAACACCACGCCGACCACGATCAATACAACAACAAGATTTAGTAAAGGCATCTTTATCCTCTCGCCGAACGCGGCGCAATCCGCTGCCCAATCGTGAAATCAAGAAAGATCTGGCCAGCAGAGTGCCTTCGTGGAGCCGATCAGCGGCAGCGGAAACACAGCACGGCGTGCGCAACCTGACCGCGCTGTGCCGTATGACCAAATGCGGTCAAAAGGGAACGGCTCCGCTACAGATCGGTGCTATGATGACCGCACCGCCATTCTTGGCCTCCATCTGTTTGGCAGAACACTGTTGACGCGTTCTCGAGCCATCCGGGCTTCTGGATCGACGGGCAAGGAGAAAAGCGCTATGCCCTCCGCGGCCTCACCGCCGCAAGCCGCTTGGCTTGTGGAAAACGGTCCAAGGGAACTGGAACTGCTATTCCGGGCGATCGTCTACCACCCTTCGGCGCCCATACTGATCGCAGACAACGACCGTCACTACAGGGACGCTAGTTCCGGCGCCGGGAAGCTGCTCGGACTCGCACGGGAACAGATCATCGGACGTAGTTTGGATGACTTCGTCGAGCCCAGCTTCAAACCTCAGGTTTCCGAACTGTGGCAGGCCTTTCTGCAACGAGGGGAGCAGGAAGGTACGCTTCGGCTGGTGGACTCGGATGGAAGCCCGCGGGAGGTTGAGTATACGGCCAAGCAAAACGTGTTGCCGGTGCGCCACCTCTTAATCCTGCGCCAAAAGACCGTACAGACGGAAACAGAAGAGCCGGCCGGAGCCGACCAAGGCGACATTCCGGCTTGGGTACAGGACTACGCTCTTTTTTTGTTGAGCGCGGATGGCGACGTGGCGGCTTGGTATTCGGGAGCCGAGCGCATTTACGGTTACGCCGGCACTGAGGCGATCGGCCAACATGTGGCTCTGCTCTATCCCTCCGAAGACACTCTGCGCGTCAGGCTGCGGGAAGAACTGAAGAGGTCGGAAGCCGAAGGCCATTTCGGTAGCGAAGGCTGGTGCGTGAGGAAGGACGGATCGCGATTCTGGGCCAATGTCATTACCATGGCGCTCAAAAGGGAAAATGGAGAATTGCAGGGTTTTGCGAGAGTGGTGCGCGATTTTAGCGAGCGGCGCAAGCGGGACCAGAAGTTGCAACGGACGCGTGCGCGGCTCCGGCCCTTCCCGGTGGAAACGACGATCGCCGGCATCGTTTCCGGAGAGTTTGACCGAATTCCCGAAGCGAATGATGCATTCCTCCAGCTAGTCGGCTACAGCCGCGAAGATTTGCTGGCGGGGCGGCTGCACTGGCCTGATCTCACTCCGCCTGAATATTTTCCACTGGATGAATTGGCTCATGAAGAGAGTTTGAGGTTCGGAGCCTGCACACCTTTTGAAAAAGAACTGACCCGCAAAGACGGGACACGTGTACCCGTTCTAGTGGCTACCGCGGTCTTGAAGCTCTCACCGTTTCGATGGATCACCTTTGTACAGGACCTCCGCGAACGCGACCGGCAGGAGAGCGTTGAGAACGAGGTCGTTGAAGTGAAGCACGAGTTCGAGGAAATCGTCGGGCGCAGCGCGGCTCTGAAGCGAATTCTCGGGCAGGTTGAACTGGTTGCGCCGACCAACGCGACCGTGTTAATCCTGGGCGAAACTGGCACCGGAAAGGAACTGGTTGCGCGCGCCGTTCACCGGGTGAGTCCGCGCCGGGAGCGCCCCTTCATCACTTTGAACTGTGCCGCCATTCCAACCGGGCTTCTGGAAAGCGAGTTGTTCGGCTACGAGAGAGGAGCGTTCACTGGCGCCTTGTCGCAAAAGATCGGGCGTTTTGAGTTGGCCCATCGGGGCACTCTGTTTCTGGACGAAGTCGGTGACATTCCTTTGGATCTACAACCTAAGTTGCTTCGCGCGCTACAAGAGAAGGCGTTCGAGAGATTGGGCGGCACGAAAACTATTCCCATCGACGTCCGGCTAGTGGCCGCCACCAATCGTAATTTGACACAGATGATGGGCGACAAGCTTTTCCGAAGCGATCTCTATTACCGGCTGAAGGTCTTCCCGATCACGACACTGCCGTTGCGCGATCACCCTGAGGATATACCTGTACTCGCCCGATACTTCACACAAAAGTACGCCCGGGAAATGAATAAGCAGATTGAAAAGATACCGTCGGACACGATGCGGGCGTTGGTGAGCTGGCCGTGGCCTGGTAACGTGCGAGAGCTCGAAAATTTCATTGAAAGGGCGGTCATTCTCTCGCGAGGTCCCAACCTCCGTGCTCCTTTGGCCGAAATACGGCCCGATGCGTTGGAGCCCGCCGGCAACAGAACGCTGGAGCAAGTGGAGAAGGA
>DATNAF010000168.1:0-6173 GCA_035572845.1 Terriglobales bacterium | reverse complement strand
TGGGTAATACGCGCGAATCTCCGGTGAGTGCCGAAGAGATCAGGGCCAAAATTGTTTTCGATATGGTTTATGATCCGGCCGAAACAAAGCTGTTGAAATTGGCGAAGGAACGTGGTGCCGAAGTTATTCCTGGCAGCGTTATGTTCGTCCATCAGGCAGCGCGCCAATTCGAAATCTGGACCGGCAAGCCAGCGCCCAGAGAAGATATGCTGCGGATTGTGACAGTCGCGTTGGCAGAAAGAGCAGCTGCCCGGAATGGAACCAAGGGGAAGTGATTAGTGGTCGGTGGTTGGTGATTAGAGAATCGTACACCTAAGTAGGCGTGAAATTCACCGATCACATCCCTGATTGTCTCGAACCGAACCGAGCGCGTGTGACATGCGTCACAGAGCTGATAAACCGCGAGAGCCTAATATTCTAAGGATGATACGTTCTACCGGAACGTCCCCGGTCCGATGCTACCGTGATCTCATCCTATGGCAGCGTTCAATTGAGTTGATATCGGAAATCTATCTGGGTACCCAATCATTTCCGGCGAACGAGCGCTTTGGCTTGACCGCGCAGATTCGCCGCGCTGCCGTGTCGATACCCAGCAACATCGCGGAAGGTCAGGGTCGTTGCACTACTGGAGAGTTTCGGCAGTTTTTAGGCCATGCGAGGGGGTCGCTCCTTGAGGTTGAAACTCAGATTTTCATTGCGACCAACCTGGGATATCTAAATCAATCCCAAGCGGGACCTCTATTCAATCGCGTCTCAGAGATTGGGCGCATTCTTAACGGACTGATTAAATCTCTGAAAGATCGCTGATTTCTGATTCCCACTGCCCACTAGCCACTGACCACTACCTGCTTATCTTTAAGAAATTTGCGATCAGCCGTTTTCCCTCGACCGTCAGCACGCTTTCGGGATGGAACTGCACGCCCTCCACCGGAAGCGTCTTATGGCGCAATCCCATAATCGTGCGGGAACCGTCGTTCTCGGTTGTCCATGCACTCACTTCTAACTGCGACGGCAAACTTTTTTCTTCGACAATTAAGGAATGGTAACGAGTGGCAGTGAATGGCGATTGCAGGTCTTTGAAAACCGTGCGGCCGTCGTGTTTCACCGGGCTGGTCTTTCCATGCATGAGATTACGGGCCCGGATTATATTCCCTCCGAAGGCTGCGCCCAGAGCCTGATGGCCAAGGCACACACCCAGAATCGGAAAGCTGCTGCTGAGTTGGCGAAACAACTCGACGCTGATGCCCGCATCCTGCGGCGTGCATGGGCCGGGAGAAATGAGGATACGTTCCGGACGCAAAGCCTTCACTTCTTTCACCGTGACTTGATCATTGCGGCGCACGACAACTTCCGCGCCCAACTCACCCAGATATTGCACCAGGTTGTAGGTGAAAGAATCGTAATTATCCAGGACAAAAACCATTGTTATCAGATTACATCAGCTGCGGGCCTGAGTGTGTCCGAGGCGTTGTCCTGCCCCAAGGCATGGATAAGACGTGTTTCGTAGCAACCTTTAACTTGCGCTTGACAGGCCGCTCACGAAGTTACATGCTTACAGGGGTTTAAGGGCCCCTCGGAATGGACCTCGAAGTCCAGCAGGATGAAAAACGTGCTACTCGGCGCTTCGCGTTGCGCTTGCCGGTGTCGGTAACTCAACCTGGCGAGGGACTAGCGTCGCTCACCGCTCAAACCCGCGACGTGAGCGCCCGCGGTATTTGTTTTTATCTCGATGCGCCAATGACCACCGGCTCTGCCATTGAATTCACCCTTACTCTTCCTCCGGAAATTACTCTTACCGAAAGCATTCGAGTACGTTGTAAGGGTAAGGTGGTCCGCGTCGATGATGGGCTTGTGGACGCGAAGGTTCCAGTCGCGGCAATTATTGACGAGTACGAATTCCTTTCCGAATCGTAAACCGTCTATCACTGATCTGGCGCGATAATCCGCTGAGTTATACCCATTCTTAGCTTTAAAAAGAATCACACCTCGCATGTGAGCTGAATACGGCCTTACTAAGAAGCGCCGGCTCTTCCTATTTGCGGAGTTACACTATGCTGGCAAAGTGCGACGAAAATTCTAAGAGAATGCAGTAGCCAAGATAGGTTTGCTACGTCTACAATCTTTGGGCTGTTACTTACTGAGGGGGAACAATGTCAAATCTGAACTCCGCGCTCCAGCAACTAAGAGACGAGCGGAAGCAGGCGCAATCGCAATTAGAGAAGTTAGATCAAGCTATTTCCGTAATTGAAGGAATGTCGGGCCGCACTAACACACGTACTTCGAGCGCCTCACGCAGCGGACGTTCACTGTCAGCGGCCGCACGCAAGCGTATCTCTGAAGCGCAGCGCGCGCGTTGGGCACAAAGAAAGAAGCAGGCCGGGACGCAGTCTTCGGCTGGACCTCGTGCGGTTCCCAGTAGAAAGCCTTTGTCGGCCTCAGCCCGTCGCAGGATCGCGGCAGCACAGAAGGCGAGATGGGCAAAGTTTCGTTCGCAACAAAAAGCGGCAGCTTAATTTTCCAGCTGCTTAGTTGTAAGAGATTGTTGCCGCAAGGTCCAACTTAGACGGTAACAGGTTCTTTTTTCGTCGCGTAATGAGTGTCGACATAATCGTCGAGGATACCTATAAATTCCTCGACGATTTTCTCACCCCTAAGAGTTGTCATCAGGCGCCCGTCGACATAAACCGGGGCCTTAGGCTCCTCAAACGTGCCGGGAAGTGAGATTCCCAGGCTGGCGTGCTTGGATTCTCCGGGACCGTTCACAACGCACCCCATGACCGCAACTTTCATCTCTTCTACGCCAGAGTAGCGTTGCTTCCACACCGGCATTTGTTCTCGCAAATAACTCTGGATCTGCTCGGCCATTTCCTGAAAGAACGTGCTGGTGGTACGTCCGCATCCGGGGCAGGCGGTAACTTGCGGAGTGAAGCTACGGATTCCCAGTGACTGAAGAATTTGTTGGGCTACCCGAACTTCCTCGGCGCGATCACCGCCCGGAGCTGGAGTAAGTGACACACGAATGGTATCCCCGATACCTTCTTGTAGAAGAATCGAAAGCCCTGCGCTGGATGCGACAATGCCCTTGGCTCCCATGCCCGCCTCAGTTAGTCCCAGATGAAGCGGATAACTGCATCGTCCTGCCAGCGAACGATAGACATCGACCAGGTCCTGAACGCCGCTTACTTTGGCACTGAGAATGATCTGATCGGGGCGCAGCCCATACTTTTCGGCTACAGCTGCTGAATTCAATGCGCTCACTACCATGGCTTCCATAGTCACTTCGCGAGCGTCTTTGGGTTCTGATGAACGCGAGTTTTCGTCCATCATGCGGGTAAGCAGCGACTGGTCGAGCGACCCCCAGTTCACGCCAATGCGTACCGGCTTTTCGTTCTCGGCTGCAGCTTCGACCATGGTGCGGAAGTTGGAGTCGTCCTTACGCCCAATCCCGACATTCCCCGGATTAATACGGTACTTCGCGAGCGCCCGCGCGCAGGCAGGATATTTCTTCAGCAGAATATGGCCGTTGTAATGGAAGTCCCCGATGATCGGGACATCGAGGCCGCGATTATTTAGTTGTTCCACAATGTGCGGCACGGCGGCCGCGGCTTCTTCGTTGTTGACCGTCACCCTGACTAGCTCTGATCCGGCGCGGGCAAGCGATGCGACCTGCTCGACCGTAGAGGCTACGTCGGCGGTATCGGTGTTAGTCATTGACTGCACTACAACCGGTGCATCGGATCCGACGCGAACCTTGCCGATGGTGCAAGTAACGGATTTACGGCGAACAATTGTTGCCATGGAAAGTTCAGTTTAGCAGAAGAAGGTGGTTGGGCCAGTTTCTGCAGCGACTCACCTGCTCAAGATTGCTAGGGTATTTGACTGTGGTTCAGGTAAGCACGTAGAATCGTGCTGCACGATAAAATGTGCTGTGACTCAGGGGCATATGAAAACAAATGTCACGTTGAAACTTGATCGCAACCTGCTACGCAAAGTGCGTGTGCTTGCTGCGGAGCGAGACACTTCTATGAGCGCGCTTATGATCGAACAACTCGAAAAAGCGGTCCGCGAACACGACGGGTACGAAGAAGCCAAACGCCGGGCGCTGACGAGAATGAAACGCGCTTCAAACTTGGGATACACGCCCCCAGCTTCTCGCGACGAACTTCATGAGCGATAAGTGTTTCGTTGACACGAATATTCTTGTCTACACACAAGACCTTGCCGCCGGGGATAAGTGTTGGCGCGCGCAGGCATTGACTCGTGAGCTTTGGGAGGATCGAAGGGGAGTAATCAGCACACAAGTGCTTCAGGAACTCTACGTCGCCCTCCGACGTAAACTGAAGTCTCCGATGTCAGCGGCGGAATCTGCCGATATCCTGCGCGATTATTCTGAGTGGGAGGTTGTTATTAACAATCGCGAATCCATTTTTCGCGCGATCGACATGGAAAGCCGATACAAAATTTCTTTTTGGGACGCACTGATACTACAGGCAGCCGAACAGGCGGGTGCACAAACCGTCTATTCCGAAGACCTTTCTCATGGCGGCAGATATGTAGGAGTGCACGTAGTGAATCCGTTTATTTCTTAGTCGCAGGACCTCAGCTAGGGCAGTCTCTGCGCGATCGTTTTGGCGATGTCGTTATAAATCACCATCGCCGCAAACAGAATCAGAAACACAAATGCCGCCTGGTAAATGCGTTCCTTGATTTGCAGACTGATGTCGCGCCGCATCAGGCTTTCGATGAACAGCAGCAAGATCACCCCGCCATCCATAATGGGAATGGGCAGCAAATTGAAGATTCCGAGATTCAGGCTGATTGCCGCGCATAAACCGAGAAGTGGAGTCCAGCCTTTCTCCTGGGCGGCTTCACCGGCTTGCTGGGCTATGCCGATCGGGCCGGACATCGTCTTAATTGAGGCCTTGTGCTGAATGAGTTTGCCGACCAACTGAAGCAGAATTACCGAATAGCGCTTATTATCGGCCAGCGAGTGGCTGAATGCGTTCGACAGCGACAACTTTGTCACTTTGGTTTCGTAAGAATTCCTGAAGCCCATGCGATAGTGCTTCTCAGCAACACCGGGCGTGTCCGCCAGCACGGGCGTGACATTGACAGTGAGAGTCTTGCCTCCGCGCTCAACCGTAAGTTGCAGCGGTTTGTTCTTCGTCTGCTGCAAACTATCAATCATGGCTTGAATCGACGGCACCGGCTTTCCATCCGAAGCGACGATCTTATCTCCGGGCTTCAAACCCGCTTTCTCAGCCGGCATGCCGGGTTCCAGGTCACCGATGACTACCGGTTCATATGGAGTCCATCCTGCTGCTCCAGCTCCTGAATTCGAAACCGAGACTGGCACAACTGAGCCTTTAATTTCCTGGTTGCCCCGCTGCACCGTGTAGCTGAGCGGTTGATTCGCGCTGAGCAGTTGTTTTACTTCCACCTGCTCCCATGTGGGGTTTTGCACGCCATCAATCTGGACGATGCGGTCTCCAGGTTGAATACCCTTTTTGTCTGCCGGGGAGCCGTGCTCGACCCAACCCACAACGGCCGCCTGGTCGAGATAAGCCGGGTGCTCGTAATGCACCATATACACACCAGTCAGCAAAACGATTGCCAGCAGAATATTCATCACCGGGCCGGCAATTGCGATCAGGAAACGATGCCAACGCGGATGCGACATGAACTCGCGCGGATCGCCGCTGAGCTCATCCATGGGATTTTCGCCGCTCATTTTTACGTAGCCACCAAAAGGCAACGCATTGATGCGGTAATCAGTCTCACCCCTGCGAAAGCCGAACAGCTGCTTACCGAAACCGATGGCGAATTGCTCGACGCGCACGCCCAACAGCTTGGCCACTGCGTAGTGGCCGAATTCATGGATCAAAACCATGAAGCCAATCACAATGACAAAATAAAAAAGCGAAATAAAAAATTGATTCATAAATAGCGGTTAATTTTCTCTCGTGCTAACTACAGCTGGCGATTTGCGGACCGTGCTCCCGCCCATGCCAGCCACTTTCTCGCGGGCGCTCTGCCTGGCCTGCTGGTCTACGGAAAGCACCTCTCTAATAGATTCCAATTTGCCCACCGGCGTTTCAGAAAGCACTTCTTCAATCAGTACCGGGATTTCCTGAAACCTGATGCTTCCATCCAGAAACGCCGAAACCGCAATT
>DATNAF010000167.1:0-6065 GCA_035572845.1 Terriglobales bacterium | reverse complement strand
AGGAGCCGGTCATCGAGCGCGTCGAAATAAGAAAAATCTGGTAGCGAATCGCTGGTCAGCGGCTTGATCGGGCTTCGTGACGTGAGGAGTGTCCCTCGAATGTGGGTGAAGCCGTCGTGCTTGCGAGCGTCGAGCCAAGCGTCGAAAGCGGGCGGTTGGATTTGGAGAAACGGCGCCGAAGCGGCCAGCCACAGATGCGGTTTCTTGTTTGTCGTTCGCCAATGGCGCAGATTGGCGACTTCGACCAGGCCGGGAGCGGCGCTGTCGCTTACATTGAAGGTGGATTCCTGGTTATCGTAGCGCCTAATCGAACTGGTCAAGTGGTAAGCCCAAGCGCCGGGTTCGGTAGGTGTAAAGCGGATGCGAAGGGTGTGCCCGCCTGCCCAAAAGGCGTGCATGAGATAGGTGGTGTGCCGGGGCGAGCGGAATTCGACGTTTAAGAGCTCGTCTTTGTAGGGCGATGCACTTTGAGGAATTTCGCCGTCGCGCCAATCGAAAGTGAGCTGGCACGGCATGCCGGAACTGACGCCTTGCGAGCACGAGGGGAGCCCGGCGGCACTTGCCGTGAGCGATGAAAAGAGGACGAAGAGGGCCGACAAACCGAGGCCCGGGACATGCATATATACCCCAGCTTAACGTGCGAGAATTGACGCTCCGGCAGAAAGACTCCGAGCAAATACGGCTGCTGGATGAAACAAATTCAAAACTTTTGTAACTAAACTGATAGAACCGCTGCTGCACGGAACTTGTAGCGGCAGAAAGACATCTTTAGATAGTGAAGGTGCAGATAGGCAATTTGGTCTGCTGCGTGCTGCTAAACGGAGTGGGTTGTCGATAAGAAACAGCGAGGCTGCTTATGGACATGATTGGTGACCGACGGTTTGTAGAAGTACCAGGCGGCAAGAAACACGAACTACCGCCGCTGCTGGTGAAGACTGTGCCTGACGTGAAGCGGCTGGACAAGATGATGTCCATTGCAGCCGAGATCATCGAGCAAGAGGACATGGTTCCTTCGGTCGCCGGCGATGCCCTGGCAGCGGAAGAGATGGTGGAACGGCGCAAGATGGACCTTGCGCTGAACCTAGTCGACCAATACCTGGGCTTACTCAGCCACTGGCACTGGGGCGACGCCGTCATCGAGTGGATCCGGCAGTGCGAGATCACGTTTGGAGAGCGGCTGGAATTGCGAAACCTGCTTCGCAGCGATCTGTGGCCGCATGCGGGGCGCAGCAGCTTTGTCACGCTCCTTGAGGATAAAGACATCAAGACGGAAGGCGTGCAGTTAGAGAAAGCGGTCGGGCTACGGCTGGCTTTCCGGCAGATGCCGCCGATTCGCTGCTGCTCCGACCAGTTCCTTTTTTACCTGAACAAATCGGTAGCGCAAACTGCGTTTCGAACCTGGCTGAACATGACGCCCCTGCCGATCTCGTCCCTGCCTCCCGAGCGGTTCGAGTTCGAAGTAGTGAACATGTCGGTGGACGTGCATTAAGCGGCTGCGGAATTCCAAGGCAATTGCTTGTTGGCTACGTTTAGTAGGGCGAACTGAGAACGGGCGCGACCAAGATATGACTGCCATTGGTAGCTGCACACCCTGGCGAGCCTGGGCCCATAGAGCATCCCCACCAATCGAATCTGGCGTCAACCACACTGCTGCTCAAACTGCCCGCTAGGTTGTCTACCCCGGTTTCGACGCTGATGAAGTTGTTCAGGTGCGCACTGACCAGTGCGTCTGTTTTGGCTACAATGCCATCGGTTTCTTGATTGATGACGTTGGCGGCAATGACGGTACCGGTAATCACCGCCAGCGGGACCCCGCTTCCATTATCGCCACCGGAAACATTAATGCCCGTCGGTCCCGGCGTAGCAGTATCCGCCGTGTCGGCGCCATTGCCCGAGATGCGGTTTCCCGCGATCATATTGTCAGAGAGGGTCGCACCAGGCGAATGAGCGTGCATCGCGACTCCGGGCAGCCCGTTATCAACAAGATCATTGTTCACCACTACGTTTGCGTAAGTTTTAGTAAAAGGTGCAGGAGAAAACAGGCCGACACCCGCACCTGCGCCCGGCACCTGAAATCCATTATGTTTTGACAGGTTGCCGGTAATCGTGTTGTGAAAAACCCCGGCGGCCGTGGGAGGACCCACACGCATCGGGGCGAAAAGCGGATGGGACGCAAGCGTAATCCCGCAATCAAACGGATTGTCTTGAACCGTGTTCCCGATAATCAGGTCGTCGTGCGTGGCCCCGGTGTCATCGCTCAGCAGGATACCGCCCGAATTACCCTCAACGATGTTATTAGAAATGATCGAGTGGTCAACGCCGCTCAGGTGAATGCCCTCACCGCAATCGAAGCCTTCGTTGGTCTCAAACGGAGGGATATCGTTGCACGTCGCCGCGTTGATATCCAAGTTGATGTTGTTCTTCAGAACGAGATTATCGGTAATAGTAACGTTCGAAGCCCCGTTCAATAGAATGCCTTCAAAATTCGCATTCCGTACGGTGAAGCCCGATACGGTAACGCCATTCACGCTGGTCACAGAGATACCGTTAGGCAGTCCGGTCGCATCGATAATCGTGTTGGCGCGGTTGTGCCCGATCAGTGAGATCGATACCCCGATAGTAATGTCTTCGTGATATGTGCCTGGAGAAACCTTAACAATGTCACCCGCTGAGGCCTTACTCACGGCGGCGCTAATCGTCGAATAACATCCGAAAACTGGATTCTTGCTTACACACAGCGTCGTCGCCCCTGCGATTTGCGGTAACGCGCACAACGCGGCCGAAACGACAGCAATGAAACAGGTACTGCGGACCCACATGGTTCCTCCCGGATAGCTTTATATTTTTGAAGCACTTCAACTTATATCACTGTGCGGAAACCTTAAATACTCATGTCCGCATAAAGGAGCGTACCAGAAGTAGCAGTACCTCATCAGCCGTTCCCCCTTGACCAGCCCGAGCGCGAAGTCAGACGAGGCCGACCGGAGCAGCGTCCAGCATGATTGGATGGCACGGGAATAGCGATCAGGAAAAGGGGAGCCAAGCGATACCGGTAAAGCGGATATCCGGAAATAATCGTGCCTCGCCCGGCGCTGAAAGCATCAGTGTGGATCGGAAGCAGCGTTACCGCGCCACGATAAGCCGATTTTCTAATCCGAGGAGAAAGAATCTCGCGTGCATTGATTTAGCTTACGAAAACCTGCAGAGCGCCAGCTGAAGAACCCGAAAGGAATTGAGACTCACCAGCTTATTCGATCACACGGGATGACTTTGGCCGTGTAACGCGCTGGTAATGCCTGAAAGATGCATTTGATCGATCATGGCACTCAATGTCGGCTACGGTTGGATTCCACCTGACCGCCCGGTACGACTAGATGCGACTTACCCTGCATGTCGGTGTCGCACTCTTGCGGCGGTTCCGTCTGAAGGCATCCGCATCGGTCAGCCGGTCTGTCGGGATGGTGATTGCGAACGTTCTCTTCCAATTCCCACAGCATCTCCGCCCATCTCTCGCCGGTGCCCCTTGCGCTCATGATCGGGTTTCTGTTCTTGTTCGCGTCGAGTGATCTGCACGCATCGCGGGACTGCGTAGCAGGGACTTTCCAGATGAACTCGGGATCAGCCCCGGGGCCGCGTAGCTTCGGTTCTCAGGCAGCGAAGCCAGGGAGCACATGGCGCGGGTAAATCCCACGAACGCTAGCTGTCACTGCAAGTTCAGGATGGATCGTTCGCCGGCTAGCGGTAATAGCACTGTTTCGATGGGCTCCGCCATTATGCGCTAAGTTGAGCTGTTTCCGCTAGCGTTGATCCGTTTTCCGTAGCGTGAGATACCATTCATGGCTCCCAACAAAGGAGGCGTCAAGTCCGCTGTGCCCGTAGGAAAGACGACTCACTATCTCCTGAGCAGTTTGAGTTCGAAGTAGTGAACATGTCCCTGGACGTGCACTAAGAAGCTAAAGTCCTGCGTCAGGTGCGGGAAGGCACGGCGAAGCAAAAGGTGGATCCTTCTCCAGGGATAGATTTTTCCAGCCAGATGCGGCCGTCGTACTGTTGCACGATGCGCTGGCAGATGGCCAAGCCCAGGCCGCTTCCGGGGTACTGGTCGCGACCATGCAAGCGTTTAAAGGGTCCAAAGATCTGCTGCGAGAACTGCGGCTCGATTCCGATGCCATTGTCGCTTACCGAAAATACGCACCAGCCATCCTGCACGCTAGCGGATATGTGGATACGCGGCGGCGCGCTGGACTTATACTTTATGGCGTTCGAAATCAGATTCTGGAACACCTCCGCCAGGCGGCTTTCCTGCATCGAAATCAGGGGCAACGGGGTAGAAGTTACGATCGCCCCGGCCGCCTCAATGGGCGCTCCCAACATTTCCAGGACGCCCGCGAGGACGTTCGCCGAGTCGATCGCTGGAGGCGGCCCTTCCTCTTGTTTGGTGACTTCGGTATAGGTTCGCAGGTCGCGCGACAAAGCCAGCATTCGGTCGGCAGCAGTGAGGATCCGCGCAAGAAGACCGGCTTCATTCGGCTGGAGCCGATTTCCGCAACTCCGTTTCAGCAGTTGAGCGGACGTAATGATAGTGCGAAGAGGCTCCTGCAGATCGTGGCTGACCGAATAAGCGAACGTTTCCAGGTCCTGATTGGCGCGGCGCAAATCCTGGTCATCCACAGTGCAGATAAACCGTTTCAGCGGTATCAACTCCCTAAGGCGGACTTCCGAGGCTCTCCGCTCGCCAGCGCTCAGCGCCATGGAGATGTCACTCTCGGCGATCACGCCGATCACGCTTCCTCCCTCTCCGGTCACTGGAAGAAACCCACAGGCATTCTTCGAGATCAGTTCAACAGCCTGGGCCAAATTCGCATCGGGACCACAAAATGCCACGTGCTTCTTCATTACGTCACCAACTTTCATATACAACTTCGCCGGCAGATCGCCTCGCCCGGTGTAATTCCAGGCTTCGCATATGATTGTTAGCCTACTGGCAAATTCCTCAAAAAACTCTCAAAAATCGCGCTGATTTGGCGTATCCCCACTTACGTCCGGGAAGGAAAAACGCTACTCGCCCGTTTCGATACGATAACCGACACCGGGTTCGGTGAGGATAAACTGCGGCCGTAGAGGATCAAGTTCGGTCTTTCGTCTGAGATTGCTGATTGTCACGTGGAGCACGTGTAGAGCATGTTCGTTATACATGCCGTTCCACACCTCACGTACGAGTTGACGATGTGTGGCAACATTGCCCTGGCGCTGCACGAGCGATTTGAGCAGTGTGTATTCGGTGCGGGTGAGGCGAACGGGTTTGCCCGCCACTTGTGCCGCGTGATGCACCGGGTCGATGGTGAACGGACCACATTTGAGACCGGCAGCTAAAGCCTCGCCGCGCCTACGACGCAGAAGAGCGCGTATCCGGGCAAGTAGTTCGCGATTACCGAACGGCTTTGTCAGATAATCATCGGCGCCTGCGTCGAGCGCGGTCACTTTGTCCCTCTCCTGGTCGCGGATGGAGAGAATCAGAATCGGGCATTGGTTGGACTCACGAACTCTGGTGACGACCTTTGAGCCGTCCATGTCAGGTAAATTGAGATCCAACAGGATGAGATCGGGCTGAATTTCACTAACGGCCTTGACTGCTTCGTGTCCCGAAGCTGACTCATGCACGACGAATCCGGCAGAAGTCAGGCACACTCTCAGGATGCGCCGAATGCCGATTTCATCATCCACGACGAGGATTGTGCCACCGGCGTTGGTCATGGCGCGGCTATTGTAGTCGTGGAAACCTCATGTGAGGCATTGAACAGCGGCAGTGTAAAGCAAAAGATACTACCCCCACCAGGACGCTCCTCGACCCAGATTCTGCCTTCATGAGCCTCCACAAAGCCTTTCGAGATTGGTAGTCCCAAGCCGATGCCTGGGGTTTGGTGCGTGCCTGAACCCCGAGCGAATTTTCCAAAAATCACTTCATGTTCTGAGATGGGAACACCGCTGCCGCGATCCGAAACCCGAAGCTCGATTTCGTTCCCGACGAAGCTGGCATCGATGCTAACCGGCAAGTCCGCAGGCGA
>DATNAF010000166.1:0-3586 GCA_035572845.1 Terriglobales bacterium | reverse complement strand
GACGCGCTGCAATGAAGGCCCGCCGACTACCGCCACCATCTGCCCTCTCACAGGACGCACCGGAAATTCTTGCGGGGCCACCGAGCCTGCCCAGGCCCCGGCACAGTTAACGACGCTTTTGGCGGAGTAAGCCGTCTTATCAGTTTGAACTCCACTGACGCAGTCGCCTGAGCTGATTAAAGCCTGCACTTCGCTTCCCGAAGAAATATCGACACCGCGGTGGCGCGCGGCTTTTACGGCGGCGGCGGCTAGTGCGCGCGGATCCACCGACCGTTCGGGTAAATACGCTGCCTGGTATCCATTTTGATTTTGCAGCGGCGGCCGCCCTCGCTCGCCAAGGCCCGACTTCGAATCGAATAGCGCCAAATCGGGTTCGAGCGAACGCAGCTTGTCCATGGAAATCATTTCCGCGTGGGATGAGAAATCATCGTGCCCGGAGATCAGGATCGTCCCCTGCTTCCGCAAGTCAACCGTCATCCCCGACTCGTCTTCAAGCTCATGCGCGAACTCCGGATACATGCGCGCGCTCTCAAACGCCAGCCCCTGCAGTGCAGGGGGAAGCTCCGTGCCTGATCCGACCAGCATTCCCGCGGCCGCGGACGACGCTTCCCGTCCCGGCTCACCGCGCTCAAGCAGCAACACCCGCAAGCCTTGTTTACGCAGGGAAATTGCGAGCGACAGTCCGATAATGCCCGCGCCAATAATGATAACGTCCCACGTTTTCACTCTTCCATTGTACGTTCGCATCAGTGGCACGTTGGATGGTGCGGCGCCCGAATGGATGGGCCCCATCTACCCCGGATTTCTTCTGCCCGCCGCGCCTAACCCCGAACTTCAGTAATTATTGCGTGCCGGCATATTTTCGACGACACTACTACACAGCTTGACTCATGATCTTCGGCTTCAATACCGACATTAAGCACGACGAGGTCGTGTACCACGTGCAGAGCGAGGCCCGCGAAGGCGAGACTTTGCTGCAGACCCAGGTGTTTGTGAAGGGGCGCTGCATCGGCAAGCACGCCACATCGTACGCTGAGCAGGCTTCCAGTCAGGGATTTACCGACCAGCAAAAGGAGCAGATGCTGCGCGAGCAGCACCGCCAGGTGCTGGATGCGATCCGCGAAGGCAAGCTCGAAGAAGTCTTTGATAAACGCGATAATGCCGACGCGTTGAACGCAATCAAAGAGCTGGATATCCATTGGGTGAATTCGCGTTCTATTCATGCCGAGGAACAGCTTTCGATGAAGTTGCGGGCCACTGAGTCTGGTCAGCCGGTTTCGGGGGCGCGCTTGACTGTCCGTTTTGCCCGCACCAACGCCGCACCGTTTTACGCGCAGATGGTCACCGACGCGGCCGGAGAAGCGGTACTGGTTTTGGAAGTGGAAGAAAATTCGCTTTCGGATTCGTCGGTGCTGGTGCAGATAAGCGCGCAGGGCCGGACCGCGACCCGAAAGTTTCAACTGAGACGAGTGTAAGGCTAGTTGCGCAGACACCCTGCGCCGAAATGAAGTTTCCACCACTCAAGCCGCTGCATCCTGAAGCTTCACTAGTGCAATCTAAGCTGGAATTTTTCGAACGCCAGTCCAGCGAGCAAATAAAACACACTCTTCAACCGGGACAGAAGGATTGCCTGAAGGCTCGACCCGACGGAACGATGCTCGATGGCCATCATCGGACCGCAATTCTGCGGCTGCGGGGAGTTGATGTCGATGTTTTGCCGCGTGAGATAATTGCGAAAGAGCAGGAATGATCGAATGAATCACTTCAATCCAAAGCTGTATTGGATCAAAACTCCCACCCGTGGGCGCCTTGCAATCTCGGCGCGCCCTCGAGGGGGTGACTGGCTTAAAGATGAGATCGAGGGATGGCGCGAACAGGGGGTGGACACGGTCGTCTCCCTGCTGACCGCATCCGAGAGCGAAGAGCTGGGATTAAAAGATGAGGGGCAGTTTGCGAAGGCGAAGGGTTTGCGGTTTGATTTTTTCCCGATTGAAGATCGCGATGTTCCACGGTCGGCAGCCAAATTACAAGAGCTGGCTGCTCAGCTGGGTTCGGAAATCCAGCTTGGCAAGAATGTAGCCGTGCATTGCAGGCAGGGAATTGGCCGTTCATCGCTGGTTTCAGCTGCCGTGCTCCTTTTTGCTGGCGAAGACCTCAACCAAGCGCTCCAATCGATTCGAAATGCGCGGGGTCTCGACATTCCCGAGACAGTTGAACAGCGAAGATGGCTGGAACAATTTGCCAAGACTCATGAGTCCGAAAGCTTAGCTCGCCGTAAATGAACCTCATCATCAATGGCGAAGATCGCCAGTTCGATTCCGCGTTAACTATATCTGCTCTTGTTGACCGCCTGGGCATGAAGCCCGACCGCGTTGCTATAGAACTTAACCGCCAATTAATGCCGCGCGAGCGCTGGGCGACTACCCAGCTTGCGGATGATGACCGGCTGGAGATTGTGCATTTCGTCGGTGGCGGCATTTGAATCCTGGGTCTCTTCGATTGTTGGAATCCCTAAATTAGCTCTCTGCCAACCTCTCCGCAGAATTGAGGTAACTCTGTTAGTTACTCTCTTTTCTGCTATTTCCACACTGGTTTTTGCTTATTCATGCCTACAATGTTTCAAACATTTTCAAAGTAGAACGTTTGAAACATTTACAGGTTGATATGCAGGATTCGTTTACATCGCACGATGTGGTTCGCCTGACCGGCATCACCGCACGCCAGCTGCAGTGGTGGGACGAGCGGGGCATCGTCGTCCCTGCGCGCCAGGGGCACAGGCGGGTTTATTCGTTCGAAGACTTAACCGAAGTAGCGGTGATTTGTGAACTCCGCCGCAAGGGCTTTTCCCTGCAGAGGATGCGCAAAGTGGTGCGTTTTCTGCAAAGGGAATTCAGTAAACGTCTGGCGGAAACCGTAAGCGGGTCATCCAGCTATCACCTGCTGACGGATGGCCATTCGTTATACCTCGAAACCTCACCTCAGCAGATTGTGGACATACTGAAAAATTCGCGGCAGCCGATGTTGGCCATATGCCTGAGTGACACCGTCCGCGAGGTAAAAGCAATCGTCAGCGGGCGCAAGCGCCCCGGACGCTGTGCTCCAGAGAAATCTCGTTCCATGCGCAAGGCGAAATTGGGTTCCTAGCAGTGATTGCCCGTCAGGAGGGGAAATGGTTGCTGAACTCGAAGTGCTCAACGAATGGATCCCGGAGCAAATGCAGCCCGGCACGATTTTTGTGCTGGAGAACGCCGGAAGAATTGGCGAAAAGGAAGATCCCTATTGGGCGGTGCTCTCCTGCCCAAAGTGCGGCATTTTGGGCCTGATCACGCGCAAACAAATTGCAGGGCTCATTGCGGTGATCTGCGGCTCAGGAAAATGCTCTGCGCAATTCTTTATCCGCGATAACGACCTTGAAATCCGCAAGCCGTTTTGAAGCAGTGGATAGTCGCAAGTGATTTTGCCGTGCTCCGCGATCTCGGGGGCATTTCTCAGCGATCTCTGCGGTTAAAAGCTTTCTCACGGCAGCGGGTCGATTAAAGCGCACAACAAAATCAAAAGCCTTTAACCGCAGAGAACGCAGAGAAAA
>DATNAF010000165.1:0-4124 GCA_035572845.1 Terriglobales bacterium | reverse complement strand
CGGGTGATCGAAGTGGGGAATAAGACCGAGAAGCTAAAGCAGGCGTTTGATCAGATATCCGAGGAACTTCGTAGTCAATACAACATCGGCTACGTGCCGACGAATCCGGTGAAGAACGGCGGCTTCCGGCGAGTGCTGATTAAATCGAAAGACGGCTACAAAGTGCAGGCCCGCAGCGGATACTTCGCCGTTCCGGATAAAGACTAGATTCGTGATTTCCTTCGTGAACCGTCGTGTCCTTTGTGGTTGATGGTTTTCTTTAACGCGAAACCGAATAACCACAAAGGACACGAAGGTTCACGAAGGAAACCCTTAACCCTCCGTTTACACAATGCAGAACTGGCTCACTGTTCTTAATTCTGAAGTTGTCGCCTGCGTGCAATGTCCAAGGCTGGTCGCCTATCGCGAGCAGATTGCGCGCGAGAAGCGGCGGGCTTACAAGGATTGGGAATACTGGGGCAAGCCGGTGCCGGGTTTCGGCGATCCCAACGCTCGCGTGTTAATTATGGGGCTTGCGCCGGGAGCACATGGCTCCAACCGCACCGGGCGGCCTTTCACCGGCGACTCCTCCGGAAACTTCATGTACCCGGTGTTGCACGAAACCGGATTTGCCAATCAAAGTACGGCGACCAGGCGCGACGATGGGCTTGTGCTGAAGGACCTGTACATCACGGCGGCGGCCCGCTGCGCTCCTCCCGACAACAAACCTTTGCCGCAGGAACTGGCGAATTGCTCGGTATATCTTGATCGCGAACTTGATGGGTTGAAAAACCTAAAGGTGATCGTCGCCCTGGGACGAATCGGCTTTGAGGCTTACCTGAACCATCTGAAGCGCCAAGGGATGGCAGTACGCCGCGCCGATTTTCTATTTCAGCATGGCGCTAAATACCGGACCCCTTGTGGGCGCACGCTGTTGGCGTCCTATCATCCTTCGAACCAGAACACGCAGACCGGCAAGCTCACCCGCAGCATGTTTCTGGAGATTTTTAAAGAAGCGGCAAGAATTGCCGATCAATAATTGGCGGCTCTCGCATTGTCGGATCCTCATCATCGAGGGGATAATTCATTGGAATCCGTGGCGGAGCCGCCTTTTGCTATCTCAGCTTCGTCGCTATTACTTCGAGCTGGAACTCATGGCTGGAGTTTGGGTCGTCTATTGTGCCGATTGTCATTGGTTTTCCGACTACAAGCAGAGTCTTTCCGCTGAGCTGGATTTGGCGAACTATTGGTGCTGAATTAGTGCTGTGATCACGGGTGGAGCTCATGTCGAGATTGCTTACGTCGCTTCTCACTTCGAGCTGCAAATCATTGCCCATCTCCCGCAGGTTGGCCCAGACATTCGTGCCCACATCCATGTACTGAAATTGGGAGCCTGTGGTTGAAACTGGCACTCGCGTTCCAATTTTTATTTCATTGGTGTTTCCGGCGGTGAGATTCATCGAGCAGTGACGAGTGTTGATTTTCTTTCCGTTTTCGAGCTCATTAAAAGTGAAGTCCAACCGGTACGGCTGTACAGGTTTTGAACGCTCATTACGCGTAGTTTCCTGAGCCGCTGGTTTCGCTGATTCCGACTGACCGGATGGTTGGGCTTCTTCCTGGGCTTGCGCCACCGCGACTCTGCAGCCCAAGGCCATTGTCATCACGAACAACATCGTTGCGATTTTTCGCATATATTTACTTACCTTTCTTGATCTGGAAATCCTGAAGCTGCTCCGGCATCTCGTTCGGCCAGCTGTATTTCTTTCTCGAAATCGCGTTGCTCTTGCGCTACAAGCAGGGCTTCTTTGGGGAAGTGCTCTGCATACCTGGCAAGTAGTAGCTCTTCTTGACTTAGCGGCAGCGGAGCGGGGAACCGCGCTAGTCGAGGACTGTCGGCTGAGGCAACCCTAGAGCCCTCGACAGCACGCCGTCGTCGCCGTGATGTGCGGGGCTGAACTAGCCGAGGGTTTCGTGGGATGGTCGCTGAACTAACTTCTTTCATTGCATCTTGGGATGCCGCTGGGGCGGCAACATTCTGTTTGGGAGTTAGAACTCGATGCCAGATTCCCGTAGCCATTGCGACCACTAAAGTAGCTGTAACTGTGCCAGCTAAAAGCCACCTGTATCCGGAGAGACCGCGATTTCCCGCCACTTGCATATTCGCGAGGATTCGCTTCTCCAGCCCAATTCGCGGCTCAACGTAGCCATATTGGTGCAAGGCTTTGTCCAGCAACTCATCAAATCGGTCTCTATGGTTTGTTTCCATACTTGCCTTCCAACGCCAACAGCTTTTCTTTCAGAATCTGGCGCGCGCGGAATAATCGCGACCGCACCGCTGACTCGCTGCTCCCTAAAACATGGGCTATTTCAACAATCGATAACTCCTCAACAGTTGACAGCCTGAGCACTGCGCGTAACGGCTCCGGTAACACTGAAATAAACGAAGTCAGGAGTTGAGCCATTTCGGTCCCAAGGACACTGTCCTCCGCCGACGCAAGGCCCGAGCGAAGCTGCATTGATGCAGTCTGCATTTCTGTGTCACTCAGTGATGTGCTAAATCCTCGTCTGGATCGCTTGACGGCCACACGCCATGCGATTTTCGCCAGCCATGTCTTGGGGTCTTCAATTCCTTCGAGCTTCCGTTTGTAGCGAAGCACGCGCACAAACGTTTCCTGGGTGGCGTCTTCCGCGTCGTGGTGATTTCGCAGTACCGAGTAGGCAATGCGATATACCATCCGCGCATGTTCACGGACTGCATTTTCGAGTATGTCTTCATCGGTTCCTGCCATCAGTCCGATGCTGCTTGCGAGGGTTTGTTGTGTCACGATTGCCTTCCCTCAAAAGATGAAGACTGTACTCAATACGAGTTCGTTCGGAATTATTTTTAGAACGCCGCACGAATGGGTATTTGCACTAGAATCCCACCAACACGGGTTCGGGTTCAAGTTTAATGCCCCACTGCTTTTCAACACGCTGCTGAATTTCATCTCGCAGGGCCGTGATCTCCGCGGCAGTTGCGTCTCCGCGATTCACTAGCGCCAGCGCGTGCTTGCTCGAGATTCCCGCTCGGCCTTTGACGTAGCCTTTTGCGAATCCGGAATTCTCCACCAGCCATGCGGCCGAGATCTTTTTTTGTTGGGACAAAGCGGGATAACTCGGCACCTGCAAGTTCCGTTCTTGTGCGCTTCGCACTAGATGATCAAACTGCGCGGTCGTCAGTACAGGATTTTTGAAGAACGATCCAGCGCTGCGGCTGTCGGGATCGCCTGGAGTGATCAGCATGCCTTTGCTGGAGCGTATTTCGAGGACGGCTTTGCGCACTTCGCCGATCGTGGGAGCGTTATCTCGACCGACGAAATATTTTTGCAAATCGGCATAACTCAAATTTGGTGAGCCACCGTGGCGGAGCTCATACGTGACTCGCAGAATGATGTAACGTCCGCGTTCTCGCGTATTGAATATGCTGCTGCGATAACCGAATCCGCAGTCCGCTGCCTCCATCTCACGCACTTCTTTTTTGCTGAGATCAAAAACCAGGACTGAGGCGATGGTCTGCGAAACTTCCTGGCCGTAAGCTCCGACGTTCTGCACCGGAGTGGCCCCGACGCTTCCGGGAATTCCGCTGAGGCACTCGACGCCGACTAAGTTTCGAGAGACACAAAACGCAACAAATGAATCCCAATCCTCCCCTGCCCCCACAATGAGCCGGATCGTTTCATGCTCATGCCTATGATCAATTCCTGAAATCCCGATCTGCAGGATTAGGCCGGGCCATCCTTTATCTGAGATCAAAACATTGCTTCCTCCGCCCAGAACGAACAATGGAAGATTTTTGTCCCGCGCGAAAGCGACTGCCGACTCTACATCTTCGGCGGATGTAGCGCATGCAAAATATCGCGCACTTCCGCCGACGCGCAACGTAGTCAAGGGCGCCAGCGCGATGTTTTCCTGGATGTCCATGAGATTTGCGGGCGCGACAAACGCCGCCAGCGAAGCAAAGATTGTAAATGGATGGCTGCGCGAAGTTAGGCTTGAGTGAAAATGTCTTTCATTTTGTCGAGAATGGATGTGCGCTGCGGTTTGTTCTCGACTTGCGTGATGCCCTGAAGTTCCTGCAGCAGCTCGCGCTGGCGCTTCGTCAGTTT
>DATNAF010000164.1:0-2577 GCA_035572845.1 Terriglobales bacterium | reverse complement strand
TCATTATCCAGAAAAATCGCGGTGTGCAGACGGCTTTCAAGGTCGTCGCGGATGGGATAAGAGTTCCAGCCGGGAAGATTTGCGGCGGAGTGCAGAGTGCCCTTCTCGAGATCAATGATGCCGGGAATACCGATGCCAACGCCGAGAAATTTATGTGAGCTCGAGTATCTGCTGGTAAGGAAACGAACTGTTTCGGCGAGTCCATGAATAACGCGTTCGCGGCCGCGGCTGACTTCGGTGAGGCTGGAGACCGTTTCGAGCTGAAGCCCGCTCTCTTCAATGGCAGCAATGCGCAGATTGGTTCCTCCCAGGTCGATCCCAATCGAGAACGCCGGCATGGCAAACCTCCGCGGTGAAGAATTATACCGAATCGTTTCAATAAAACAACTGGGAATGATGGTCAGTGTTTTTGCTGAATTTTATTGAACATTGGCCCTAAAACGGTGCGAGAATAGCTGCAAAGGTCCTAATCGATATGCACGGACATCGACTGGAGAAGAGAGAACAGATGAAAAGGCAGAGCCCCAGGAAAGCGGCTGTAACCATCCGTGATGTCGCAAGAGAGAGTGGATTCGCTGCGAGCACTGTCTCAATCGTCCTGAACAATGCTCCCCTGGCCCGCTATATCCCACCCGCCACCAAAGCCAGGATTCAGAAAGCGGCGAAGGGCCTTGGCTATCACCCTAACATCTTCGCGAAGTCGCTGCGCAGCAAAAGAAATCACACCGTTGGCGTGATTCTCTTCGATATCACTGATCCCTATTGCACGCTGATTCTGCGCGGAATTGAAAAGTCTTTATATCAGGAATCGTACCTGCCGATTCTGGCGGATGCGCACAACGAGCGAGCGCGGTTCGAAAAATATCTTGAGATGATGCTGGAGCGCAGAGTGGAAGGGTTGCTTGTCCTGGCCAACTGGCTTTATCTCGACATCAACGTTTTAGCAGATCTGGAGCGCGGCAAGATCCCCACGGCCATTATCGGTCGGGAACTGGAATCGAACGCGACGAGCTCTGTGACCGTGGATGACGAAGGCGGGGCATATGCGGCGGTCGCTCACCTTTATTCGCTGGGTCACAGAAAAATAGCCTTCATCCGTGGACCGAAGGCGTTGTCATCGAGCAAGGCGCGTTGGAAAGGCGTACAGCGCTTTGCCAGGGACACAAGATTGGACCTGGACCCCAAGCTGGCGGTTGATTTGCCGGATCAAGTCAACCTGAACGCGGGAGTGGATGATGCTTTCCGAATTACCGAGGAGCTCCTAAAACAAAAAAAGTCTTTCACTGCTCTGATGGCGTACGACGATATGACAGCTTTTGGAGCACTGCGTGCCCTGGCAAAGGCGGGCATCAAAGTGCCGCAGGAATGTTCGATTATCGGATTTGACGACGTGAACCCTTCTCATCTTTTCGTTCCGTCCCTGACCACCGTCCGCCAACCGATGGAGGCCATGGGAGCAAGCGCGGTCAGTATTCTGATAGAGGCTATCAGTGCAGCCGCCGAGAACCGCAGTGGCACAGCGATCCATCGCAAACTTCCCGCAGAACTGGTGATTCGCGAAACGACACAAGCCGTACCGTAATTGCGATTGCACCAAGGCAAAACCGACCGCCGTCAGCTCGGGAGTGTCACCGGGAGATGGCCGGCAAAGCGAATACGCCCAAACAAAGCATCTGCCAGCGCTTCCATGGACGGGGGCAGAATGCTGTACGTACAAATATATGTGCGGACCTGAGGATAGACGGTGAGGTCATAGGGCAGGCGCAACGCCGCCGCAATCAGCCGCGTCCCCTGTTTGATCAGCTTCTTCACCAACTCCGCCTGCCCAGGGTGCGCGGTGGCGTTGATGGTGCCAACGATGACGAGTCCATATGCCTTGAGTTCGGCGCAAAGATGGTCGATTTCTGATGACGAGGGGTTCAGAGTCGTCGAGAATTCCCGAACTTGCGCATGGTATTTCTTGATGGCATCTGCCAATACCGGCTTGACATACGACGAGGTATCAGCCGGCGTCAGATCGTCGGGCCGTGGCATCACAACGGCAATCTTCTGATCGAGCGAGACACGGATCGGAACTTGCCCCGAGGCATCGCGCACCAGCGTAACTGATTTTCGGGCGACCTCACGGGCGAGACGCAGGTGCTCTTCGCAACCGATCACATCCATCTCATATTGCGATTGCCTTTGGAGCCAGTTCTTGAGCGAGAGGATGCGCTGAGCGGAGGCTTGAACTGCCCCTCCCGAGAGCAGCCCGCGACGCGCAGCCTGCACCAGATTGGCCCAGGCGGGCTCGACGCGAGCAAGCTCGTGATTGAAGAGCAGCAGATCGATCCCCGCGGCCACGGCCGCCAAAGCTTCTGCAACGTATCCGGGTCCCTGCTCCATGGCGTGCATGTCGAGCGCGTCGGAAACGATGACTCCCTTGAACTTCATTTTCTTGCGGAGGAGACTTTGCAGGATTTCTGACGAAAGTGTGGCGGGTAAGTGATCTGATCCGTCATTGAATGCCGGCATAACGATATGCGCGGGCATCATCAGCTTGACCTTGCGGTTGACGGCGGCGCGAAATGGAACCAG
>DATNAF010000163.1:0-9768 GCA_035572845.1 Terriglobales bacterium | reverse complement strand
GTGCGCCTCCAGGTTTGAGGACTGAATGAATTTGTTGAGCAGCCCGATGAGGATCTTTGAAGCAGTCAAAGACCTGAGTGGCTATGACTAAATCAAAGCTTGCAGAAGCAAATGGCAAATTTTCGCCGGTACCGACAACATCCACAAAATCCGTGCGTAGTAAATCGAAACCGATGTAGCGTTCAACCCGCCCCGTAAACAGCGGCCGATAGGGCTGGTACCTGCCGCCAACGTCTAAGAATGCTCAATGCTTTATCAGGAAGTTGTGCGATCCAGCCCTGAAAGATAACCCTTCGCGAATGCAGCACCAGAAAGTTTGGATCCGTCAGCGGCGGTCGCAGGCGCTTCTCTGCGATTTCCTGAAAGGCATCTCTAGCTCGATTTGAATAACTCTCAATCGGCAACGCAGCATCGGCCATTCGGGAATCGTACAAGGTTGCCAACTCTTAGTTGATTACTGTTTCGTTTCCATATCACTAACTGGATGGCCGAAATCAATTTGCCGTGGCCCTGGCTTTGCGTGTCCGTGTGCCTGCTAAACTCGCATCGTGCGGCGGCTGATTGTTAACGCGGACGACTTCGGCCTGACTTCAGGGGTAAACCGGGCAATTATCGAAGCCCATGAGCACGGCATCGTGACTTCCGCCACGGTGATGGCTTGTGGCTCGAAGTTTCAGGAAGCCGTAGACTGGGCCGCTCGAAGTCCTCAGCTCAGCGTCGGATGCCACGTGCTTTTAGTTGACGCTTCCCCGGTGCTCCATCTGCGGCAAGTCTCGAGCTTGACGACGGCAGATTCCGGCGCGCCCAAATTCCGCGACAGCCTAATAAGTTTCGCCGGGCTTGCCATGACCGGGCGCTTTGACGAAGATCAGATCGAAGCCGAGATCACGGCACAGATTCGGAAGCTGCAGACCGCGGGAATTCGTGTTTCGCATCTGGACTCACACAAGCACACCCACATGTTTCCGGTGGTCTTCAGGCCGATGCTTCGCGCGGCAAGAGTTTGCGGTGTTCCGGCGGTGCGGAATCCTTTTGAACCTCTGCTCTTCGCCGGAACTAAAAATTGGAAGCGCAGATTTCAGCTAGGAATTCTGAGATCGTTCCGAACAAGCTTTCGGAAAGCACTGCATGAATCCGGCATAACGACACCGGACGGCTGCATAGGCATTGTAGCGACTGGCGGCCTTACTCTGGACACCTTTCGCCAATTAATCAAGAGCCTGCCCGAGGGCACGTGGGAATTCGTAACTCATCCGGGATACAACGATGCGGAACTTGATGCTATTCAGACCCGCTTGCGTCACTCGCGCGAAAACGAGCTGGCGATTTTGACCTCGCCTGAAACGAAAGAGCTGCTACAGCGCGAGCAGATCGAGCTGATTTCTTATCGCGAATTCGCCTTGTTTGCGCAACAGTCACCAGAAGTACCATCACCTTCGGGTCAGGGGAAGTGACTGATGGTTACTTCCGGGAGTACTTCACCGTCGATATGATTGTGCAACGTCATGGAAAAACGTCCAGAATCCAGAGTTACGGCCGACATTCCGGTTCGCGTTTGGGGCATGGATGCTGACGGCAAACCTTTTTTTCAAAGCGGTCTGGCTGGCAGTCTGAGTAGCGAAGGCGCCCAGCTCACACACCTGCATCATTGCCTGAAGGCCGGCGATATTGTCGGAATTCAATATGGCGAGAAGAAGGCACGTTTCAAAGTCATCTGGGCCAATCCTTCGGTGATTCCGCGAAAAAATAAAGCTGGAGTTCTGATCCTTCCTGACCAGGTCGCACCGTGGACAGAGATTGCTACAGAAGCTCCTGGCAAGGCGAAGGAAACCGGCTCGGACAAGCGTAGATTCAGCCGCCACAAAGTGCAATTTCCGATTGAAATCAGTTTTGAGGACACGCGCCGGGCCCACATGCAATGCAGCGCAACCGATATAGGCGGGCGCGGCTGCTACATTGAAACCTTTTGTCCGCTGGCGATTAATACTGAGATCGTCATTACCTTCTGGCTTGATTCAGAAAAAATCCGTGCCTCGGCATTAGTTCGCACGAGTGACCCCGGAGTGGGTATGGGGATCGAGTTTACCGCGCTTGAAGACCAGATTCAGGATCGTCTGCAAAAGTACGTCCAAAAGATGGACAAGGGATTTTCAAAGGCGGCGACTGAAGGCGCGTAACTTTCTGGTCGCATTAATCCGAATCCTTGCCCGGCTTTCCCCATCGAATGTACATGCGGGACAGCCTGAAAATCGGCATCACCTGTTATCCCACTTACGGCGGCAGCGGTGTAGTTGCGACCGAGCTTGGCTTGGAACTGGCGCAGCGTGGGCATGACATCCACTTCATCTCCTACGCGCAGCCGATTCGCCTGGAACGCCCAACAGCGAACATTCACTATCACGAAGTTGAGGTCTCGCGATATCCGCTGTTCGACTACCCTCCATACGATCTGGCGCTGGCCACTCGGATGGCCGAAGTTTCCGAACTGTACGATCTTGACTTGCTACACGTGCATTACGCCATCCCGCATTCCGTGAGTGCCTTGCTGGCGCGGCAAATGTTGGCCGCCGGACCGAAGAAACGCAAGCTCCCCTTCGTGACCACGCTGCACGGTACCGACATCACGCTCGTTGGTCAAGACCGCTCGTACCTGCCGATTACGCGCTATTCGATTGAAGTGAGCGATGGGGTGACCGCGATTTCCGAATACCTGCGGGAACGGACGGTGCGCGAGTTCGATGTGAAGAACCAGATTGAGGTCATCTATAACTTCGTTAATTGCGATGTATATTGCCGCGACAAGAATTTTGCCGAGCGTCGAGCGGAGTATGCTCCGAATGGCGAACGCATTCTGGTCCACGTCTCAAATTTTCGTCCCGTGAAGCGAGTCACTGACGTGATCGAAGTTTTTGATCGCGTGCGTAAAAAAATTCCTGCGAAACTGTTGCTCATGGGCGATGGCCCGGACCGGTCCCCCGCAGAGTGGCTTGCGGTACAAAAGGGTATCCACAACGATGTAATTTTTTTGGGCAAACGCGAACAGGTCTATGAAACCTTGGCCATTTCCGATGTTTTGCTCATGCCGAGCGAATTGGAATCTTTTGGATTGGCCGCGCTGGAGGCGATGGCGTCGGAAGTCGTGCCCATAACCACGAATGTTGGCGGTGTGCCGGAAGTCGTCGAACATGGAAAAAGCGGCTTCCTGGCCGACGTAGGAGATGTTGAAACTATGGCGCGCTATGCCATCGAAATTCTTAAAGACGAGGGCCGCCTTCGCGCTATGGGGAAGCAATGCCGCGCGGCAGCGCGCGCACGTTTTTGCACGACCAGGATTATTCCGCAATACGAAGAGTTCTACCATCGAGTGCTGGAGCGTTCTTCGTAAACAGTTGCGGGCATCTTTGAGTCGCCCGGCAGAATAGGAAGCCGCAGCCTGACAAGAGTTCCCGTTCCATTCCGGCTATCAATGGTCATGCGGGCAGTTTCTCCATACAACACCTTAAGCCTCTCGGCCACATTCGCCATTCCAATTCCGCCTTCACCAAATCCGGCGGGTCGCTCGAGTAACTGAACCGATCCCATGCCGACGCCGTCATCCTCCACTTCTATGGTCACATGCGAGTCCGAAATCTTGCTGCGCAAATAAATACTGCCTCCATCAATCTTTGACGAGAGCCCGTGCTTGATTGAATTTTCGACCAGCGGCTGCAACAGCATGCTGGGAACCATTACGTCCAGCGACTCGGGATCCAGTTCTTTGACTACTCTGAGCTTGTCGGAGCCGAAGCGAACCACCTCGATGTCCAGGTAGTTGTCGATGAAATCAATTTCTTCCTGCAGGGCGACGAATGCGTCACTGCTGTGGAGCAGCCGGCGGAGGATGGTGGCCAACTTTATGATCAGCTCGCGGGCGGTATCAGGGCTTACGCGCACCAGCGAAGAAATGGAGTTCAAAGTATTGAAAAGGAAATGTGGGTTGATCTGGTTCTGCAACGCAGCCATGCGCGCGCTAAGCAGCAACTGCGCCTGCTCTTCCAATTTGATTTGCAGCCGAACGCCGTTCCAGATTTTTAGTTCGATCACAATTACGGTGACCGAGGTGGCATAAATCAGCAAGTCCACCCATATAGGATGAGCGGCATAGCTGTACCCCGGTAGCCAGCGCAACACCATGGTTTGCAAAAAACGCATGGCTACGATGCTGAATAGAAAAAGCATCTGCCAATCGGAGAAACTGGGCCGGCTATCGTCGCGCCGCATCCAGCGCAAAATACTCAAATAGTTAAAGGGAGAGAAGCGCCAGACCTCTTCCTGGTTCGGTGCAAACATGCGCAACTGGCCAAACACCAGGCCTACTGCCGCATTTACGGGCAGCATCAGCCAGGCGCCATTAAAAACCGCCAGCAGGAGCCCACCGGTGACCCCGGCAAAACGCCCGGCAATTACTCCCAGAAGAACGGTCGCTTCAAAAGAAAGATCCCCGGCGAAAGTGCTCTCCGCGCCAAACTTGATCCACACGCCCAAGGCAAGATGAAAGCCAACCCACGCGGAAACAACCAGCCATAAAGCGAGGTAAGTTTTGTCCTTTAGCGACCGGTTCTCGCGAAACAGCAGTGACTTGAATTCCACCGATCGCACCAGGCCGGCAGCAATGGCTGCAGCCACTCCCAGCTTGACCAACAAATTAATCAGAATCAGCCGATATTCCATGAATCGCGATGCCTAGGGAGAATGTAGCACTGTATTGAACCATGTAGGGCGGACGTCCACGTCCGCGCAGCGGAAAATCAAAAAGGCCCGATGATCCCGCCGATCTGGCGTGGCGGCGGGAGCTTACGTTCTTGCAGCACGTCGAGGTACTTCAATCCAGTTCCGGTGTTGAAAAGTACAACTTTATCTTTCTCGGAGAGAAATGGCGATTTGCTAGCCGCCGGCTTGAGTAGCTTGCGATAAGCCGCCAGACTTGCGGCCCCTTCTGGCGCAGCAAAAATTCCTTCGTGCCTCGCCCAATCGCGCACTGCGTCTCTGATTTCGTCATCGGTTACGGCGACTGCCGTCCCTCCACTGCGCTTGAGAATGTCGAGCACCAGATAGTCACCGTAAGGCTTCGGTACGCGCAATCCGGCGGCGACGGTGGAAGCATTCTTCCAGGCTTCCACTGAGTTCTTGCGTTCGTTCCAAGCCTCCACAATCGGAGCGCAACCTGCGGCTTGGACCACAATCATGCGCGGACGTTTATCTTTTTTCGAGATCCAACCGAGCTCTTCCATTTCATCGAAAGCCTTCCACATGGCGATCACGCCCACCCCGCCGCCGCTCGGAAAAACAATAGCGTCCGGCAATTCGCCGTCGAGTTGCTCGAACAACTCGTATGCCATCGTCTTCTTCCCTTCCACGCGATACGGCTCTTTCAACGTGGAGAGATCGAACCATCCTTCTGTATCTTTGCGCTCGCTAACCATGCGCGCGCAGTCGCTGATGAGCCCATTTACCAGGGTCAGGTGTGCCCCATACATTTCGCATTCGACGCGGTTCGCAACAGGGACATCCTGCGGCATGAAAATGTACGCTTCGATCTGCGCGGCCGCCGCATAAGCAGCAAGCGCGCTGCCGGCGTTCCCTGCAGAAGGCATGGCAATTTTTTTTATACCGAGCGCTTTGGCGACGGTTACCGCCACGGAAATCCCGCGAGCTTTGAAAGAGCCAGTCGGATTCAGCCCTTCGTCTTTGACCCAGACCTTGAGAAACTCGCGGCTCGGTAGCAGCGGCGTGAAACCTTCGCCGAGGGTGACTGGCGAAAGCCCCCCAGCTTTCTTTTCGTGGCGCGGGCGCCCTCGCCCGTGCGTCAGTGCCTCGACACTAGGGAGGACCTCACGATACCGCCAAAGACTTGCTTCCCGGCCAGCTAAGGCGTCCGGAGTGAACTTCGCTTTGATCGACTTCAGATCATATCGCGCGAAAAGAATCCCGCCATCTTTCGCGCAAACATTCTGGGGAATGTCAGATGGAAGATGTGTCCCGCACTTCGTACATTCAAGAAAAATGACTTGCGACACGCAAAAAGTTTATCAGGCGTTGCGGATGCGAACCGGGCAGCATGACGGGATCGTGCCAGCGCTCACGATGCCGGCAGCTGATTCAGTAATCCCTTTGCCTTCCTAAACCAGGGACGTTCGCGACGGCGCAGATAGCCGGGCAGCGTCGGTTTCTTGGCAAGAATGCGTTGCGTCCAAACCCGGGCCTCGGCATTTCGTCCTTGAGAGGCCAGAAAGCTCGCATAGTTCAGATACGTTTCGGAAAGCGTGGAGATTTGCGTGGTCTTTTGAAAGAGCGCGTCAGCCTTTTCCGTCTGGCCGGTTTTTGCATACGCGTGAGCCAACAAGCCGGCGGCGCGGTGAAAATCGTACTGCGGGTCTTTACCTACTACTCGCTCCAAGTCGGTCACAGCGGCGGGAAAATCGCCAAGCTCGCTTTCGGCGATAGCGCGACGGTAGAACGGATCAGGCGAGTCGGTACGGGAGGAGATCGCCTTCTCATAACACTCACGTGCCCGGTCGAACTTCTTCTCATCCAGATAAAGATCGGCAAGCTCTTCATAATTTCCCGCTGACGGATTGTCGAGAATGATGGCCTGAAGTTCGTGAATTCTGTGGCGTCGCGGAAACGTTTTGAACGATTGCCGCAGCAGGCCGGCATCCGGCAGGACCTCTACAAAAATATAGACCAGCGCGCCTATCCAGCCGCCGATCAGAATGATCCATAGCCAATAGCTATCCGGCCGGCGACGAATGAAGTGGATAATCGCAATCGCCGGCAGGATCAAGTTCCACGGAAACAGAAATGAATAAAAGAAACCCATGGATTTGCGAAATATAGCAGAAGCATGGAGCAGTTATAAGTGGCTAGTGGTCAGTGGCTAGTGGTGACTATGTCGTTCAGCAGTTCAGCCACTAGGCACTGGCTACTGACCACTGCTGTTAAAATCTCGACAGTGAATCCGCCCATTCGCCTGATTGCCGTCGACATTGACGGTACCCTGCTGAACTCTCAATTCCGCATATCCGAGAAGGACCTGAAAGCCTTGCAGCGGGCCAATCAGGAAGCAATTGAAGTGATCCTGGTCACCGGCCGGCGTCACACTTTCGCTCTGCCGATCGCCCAGCAACTTGGATTCGACTTGTGGCTGATCAGCTCCAATGGTGCCGTCACGCGCTCGTTGCAGGGTGAAGCATTTCATCGAGATTTGCTTCCCGCCACAACCTGCCTCGAATTGTGTGCCGCAATGAAGGAATTCCGCGGCAACATGGTTGTGACCTTCGATAAAGAATCCAAGGGCGCACTGGTGCTTGAGCGCATGGACGAACTAACCAGCAGCATTCGACACTGGCTGGAAAAGAACATGCAGTACATCGAGTTTGTCGTGCCGATTGAGAATGCTCTGGTCGACCACCCTGTTCAGGCCATGTTCTGCGGTCAGATTTCGCGAATGCAAGCGGCGGTGCGTGCGCTCGAATCAGCCAAAATAAAAGACCAAATCACCGTCGTGCGGACCGAGTACCCTGCCCGCGATCTCTGCATCGTGGACGTCCTGAACCGCGGCTGCTCCAAGGGCCACGCGCTCAAAAGGTGGGCCGATTATCGAGGCATCCCGCGCGAACAGGTCATGGCCATTGGCGACAATTTTAATGACCTGGAGATGCTTGCCTTTGCCGGATCGCCGTTTATCATGGGGAATGCCTGTGAGGAACTGAAGGCTCATGGCTGGCCGGTGACAGATTGCAACGATGAAAATGGTGTCGCGGCGGCAGTTGAGCAAGTACTTACACGAGAAAAAGTTTTTTAGAGGTTCAGCGAGACAGGTGCAATCTGGATTATCAGTGGGCTTAAGTTTCAAATTCGGAGCAGCAATTTTTCTGGTTGGCAGCACCGTCGTTGCGAGTGCAACCGATCTCGCCATCCTGCGCAACGGAAACTCGATTCGCCACGAGCGTCACCAGACCCTTGGCGCGGTAACTCGGCTGTACTTAAGCGATTCCGCGAGTGGATATCTCGAAATTCCCACCGACCAGATCGAGCGCTTTGAAGTTGATAATACTCCTCAGCCTGTGCCATCCGTAGCCTCGAATCCGGCACAATCAAATTTAATAAATAGAACAGCAGTCTTGCCTTCGCTGAGTCCGCGACCTCAGCGGATCGTCGATCGTCAAAGCCTTGACCAGATGGTGAACGGCGCCGGCCAGCGTCACCAGATCGATCCCGACTTTATCAACAGTGTGATTCGCGCCGAGAGCGGATTCAATAATCGCGCCGTCTCAAAGAAAGGCGCGCAAGGGCTGATGCAACTCATGCCCGGAACTGCGTCGCAACTCGGTGTCGCGAATTCATTCGATCCGAATGCGAATGTTGAAGGCGGAACAAAATACCTGCGCGAGTTGCTCGAGAAATATAACTATGATGTGCCCAAGGCGCTGGCCGCCTACAACGCCGGGTCACGTCGAGTAGATCAATATCACGGTGTGCCGCCCTACTTCGAAACCCAGACCTACGTGGCGAAAATCATTCGTGACTATAACCGTAAAAAGCTCGCGCAAAATCCTTCGCTGGCGCACAAAACCAAGACGGCAGTTTCACATTCACACAACGCAAACGTTGCCGCACCGAAATCTCAGACTTTTAAAACCGCGGCTGAAAAGCCGCTTGCCGGGACGGAGTCGGCCTCCCGCTAATTGACCACGCCTGCACTCCCGTATACCTTGTCACTGGAGTTATCCCTAACCAGCCCCATGCGCCAATGAACAAAAAACAGATTCTGACCACCACAGTGGTGCTGGCCATATTGGGGCTGCTGGTTTACTTTCAGGTGCAGCATTGGCGCCGTTTTGATTGGGGGCGCTTTCGCAGCGTCAGTCATGTTGATCCTCTACACATTGCCGCCGCAGTCGGTTTAATTTATCTGACCTATGTGTTGCGAGCGCTTCGCTGGAAAGTTTTCCTGGAACCGGTCTGCAAGGCTTCCACATGGAAGCTTGTACCGCCGATGTTTATTGGATTCACCGGCCTCGCGCTCCTCGGCCTGCCGGGTGAGTTCATTCGTCCTTATTTGATCTCGCGCGCCGAAGAGTTACCTTTCGCGTCACAGGTGGGTGTCTGGACGATTGAGCGCATATTCGACGTCGGCGCATTCACCGTGCTAATGACGATCGATGTCTTCTTCTCTTCCGCGATACGCGTCAATCCTTATCTTCCCAAGTTTCGCGTCGCCGCAATTGTCCTGTGCGCGATGGTCGCCTTCGCCGGCTTTGTTGCGTTTCTAGTGCGGGTACGCGGCCACCAGGTTGCCGAGTTATTGCACCGGCTCACAGCAAAATTTTCTACTCGCCTGGCCCATGCCGTTGACCAAAAAGTCCGCGCCTTTGGCGAAGGACTCAACACAATTTCCGGCACAAAATCCCTGGCGAAGCTGGTGGCGATCTCGCTGATCATGTGGTTCATGATCGCGTTGTCTTACCGCGAGGTCGCTCACTCTTATCCGCGAGAGACTTTGGAGCAAGGCCCGCCCGCCGTCGACGTTGAGACTGCGGATTTGGCCAGCCTTCCGGAAATGGCCGGGCAACCGCTCAGCGATGACACAGTGGCGACTCTTAACTCGGCGCTTCAGGCTAAAGGTTATTCATTGAGGACGATGAATGGTGAAACCTGGCTATTCCGGCAGCGAAAGCGCATCAAGAGAGTTGGCGATCGCCCTCACCTCGCAAACATGGATGTTCC
>DATNAF010000162.1:0-5403 GCA_035572845.1 Terriglobales bacterium | reverse complement strand
CTGAACTCTCTACTGCCAAATGGGTAATAGCCAAGGTCCTGGATGACGGCGCCACCATAGGCGTAGGCATGCGCCTCTTTGATCTGGTCCTCCGAAAGTGTCGGATATCGCTTTAGCAGAAGCGGACGAATTTCAGCGGCCCACGCGAGATCGACGATTTCCTCGTGCGTAAGAACAGAATATGCCGACAGCAGACTATTCAAAGTGAGCACAACCAGAAGAAGCGGTGCTGTCCGTGCAGATAGCCGCCAACCCTTGCACATGGCCCAGCGGATTCGTGTCATGAAACGCATGATTAAGCAACGCTGAGACGCGCACCCGAATCGCTGACAGAGAGAGCGCCGGTGCTTTCCTGGAAACACGTCGGACAAAACGGCAGTGGAATCGTCCACGTCTGGACCGACCCCAACGAGAAAAACATAACATCCAGGTGCAACAGTTCCGATCCGCATTTGAGGCACTCGTTCGCAGGCGGCCTCGATGAAAGCTCGTTGAACAGATCCTTCACATTTTGCGGGAGAGCTGGCACATCCTGACACTACTCTCGATTTCCATCCATATCTGAGCAATTGTGCTCACGTTTGTGAATTGGAGCACGTGACTATACTTCGACGCGGCCTGAACGCGAACAACTTTCGATTGACTCGCGAAAACTCTCAACTGACTTGTGAGCAATTGTGCTCAGACAGCATCAACTCTGGATGTCATACTTCAGGAACTCTGAACGATAAGAGTTTTTCCCAGCTTTTCCCAGGAGGTAGTATGAGACCATTCCGAATATTGTTGGCTGAAGACCATCCGATGTTTCGGATGGGCGTATGTTCCCTGATCCGATCTCACGCAGGCTGGGAGGTCTGTGGCGAAGCTGCTGATGGTCGTGAAGCCGTTACCAAGTGCATTCAACTGCGGCCGGATCTTCTGATCCTCGATATCTGCATGCCAAACCTGAATGGCCTGGATGCGGCACGTCAGATCCTGAAACACAATCCCGACCAGAAGATTCTGATCCTCACGGACGTCGAATCCGAGCAGGTCATTCACGACTGCCTTGATGCAGGCGTGCGGGGTTGGATCCTGAAGTCTGATCCGCCGGATGAACTAACCACAGCGATCGAGCAGCTGCAAGAGAATAGGTCCAGCTTCAGCCCCCGCATCTCTAATCTAATTTTGTACGGTTATCTCAAGCCCCACAGCGCAAATTCAGTAATGGGTCGGCCCGCAAGATTGTCTGTACGAGAGCGCGAAGTCGTGCAGCTGGTGAGTGAGGGCAAGACCTCACGGGAAATGGCCCAACTACTCGGCGTGACTGTGAAAACTGCTGAGAGCCATCGCAACAACATAATGCTGAAGCTCGGGCTACATTCCACCGTTGAGATGGTCATGTATGCGATACGAAATCAAATCGTTAACGTGCAACTCCCGACGCTAACGCCGCCAATTCCTCAAAGCGAAATTACTTCAGCGAGCGCTGCCTTCGGTGATTGATTGGGCCAGCGGTGGAAATGTGCTGGGCGCATTCGACTTCGTTGCTCGATGTACGGAACGCACTTAATCGTGCAGAACTACGTTGAGCAGCGAGCTGTGGACTTGCAGGCTGCCGTTGTAGTGAATGAAACCTAATTTCCTGAAGCGATTCATGAAAAAGCTGACTCGCGAACGCGTGGTACCGACCATTTCCGCAAGTGTCTCCTGGCTTATCTTGGGAATTACGGTTTCAGGCACACCCTCCTTTCCGAAATGAGCCAGCAACAGCAGGACACGTGCCAATCTTTTTTCGCTGGAATTAAACAAATGGTCCACCAGGTCCTCTTCGTACCGGATATTCCGCGCCAGTAAATACGCTACGAACAAATCGGAGAACGCATGTTCGCGATGAAGCGCCTCCACCATTGCGGCTCTCGTGACCTGCAAAATCTCACAAGCGCTCATCGCCGCTGCGGACCCCATTCGTCGAATCTGACCCGCCAGCGCGCCCTCGCCAAAAAAATTTCCTTCGCCCAGTATAGCGATCGTGGCCTCCCTGCCGGTCTTGGATAAGACTGTCAGTCTCACCTTACCTTTTTGTATGTAGAAGACCGCATCGGCTTTGTCACCTTGGGTGAAGATCGATTGCTTGCTCGATACTGCCAAAATCTTTCTCCCTTCGCCGATGGTTGCAAGGAATGTGGCTGGATCGAAAACTCGGAGTTTTTTAGTCTGCGTAGCAGGCATGATTGGTACTCTCTCGGGATTCCAGGGCGATTCCCGAATCATGCGTTCATTCGGAGGGTTCTTCTGCCTCTTCTTGCAAGATAGCCCAGTTCTTCTCATACGGGTGAACTCTTTAGTATTTCTTATTGGAATCCCCAGGATGCAAGCTGCTGATATTGTGAACGTTAGGCTTGATATAGATAACGAATCGCAGCGCTAGCATTCGTATCGCATAGATTTTTAGTTGCAGGTTATGATCTGTTTACTATAGGATTCATGGCACTTGGCTCATTCCTGAAACCGGGGTTCGTGATGGGAGCAAACGGAAACAATAACGGTACGCACTACGCGCAGGTGGATCGCTCCACCGTTCCGCTGGGTCGTAAAGGAAAACATCGGAAGGCTGTGACAGATATTCTGTCAGACCTCGGAAAGCTAAGCCCAAAGCAAGCGGTTCGGATTCCATTGAGCAGCCTCAACGGCGAGAAGATGCAGAACCTTCGCTCGGCCCTGAATCGCGTCACCCGCGAAAAAAATATTCCTGTAGTCACCTCGAGCGATGACAAATATTTATACGTCTGGCGCGCAGATCGGCCGAGCGCAGCGACTGAGTAGGCGGCACATTGCGGCGAGATTTATGCTAGTGCTGTAGCGCCGTTCATATGCATTTGTCTCGAGCGTCGGTGCTACGACTTGTTCATCGTAAATGCGCCGCTGCCACTGCACCCTGAGGTAGTCCCACTCAGTGCCCAAGTCCCGGTGATCGTGTTATTGCTCACCGTACCCTGCAGAGTCAGCAAGTTGGTGGTACTTCCCGTCGATTGAATATTCATCTGGAAGCCGCCGGACGTGACCCCATTCTGGTTCCCGCTCAGAGTGAATCCACCGGTCGCCGTCGAACCCGGCGCGAAGCATGGCGTCGCAGTCGAAAAATTCAGGTTAGTGATGGTCACCCCGCTGCCGCTGCTCTGGGTAAAAGTCGCGGTGAAATTAAATACCGGCGAGCCACCAGAACCAGAATTCATCAGTGCCGCCGTCCAGTTTCCGTTTATATTGCCGTTATTAGAATTGTTTCCGCAGCCAGCGAGCATCATAGCGATTCCAAGCACAATCGTCGTCCCAAGTATTTTCATAATTCTCCATTTTTGTTTTTTCTGCATCGAGCTCCAACCCCATCAGCCGCATCCGCTATACCGACGAGACCCGCGTCGAAGTCAGAAGTCAGAATTCAGAATTCTCCGACAATGCAGAAGTGAGAATTCAGAATGCAGAATTTGGATTCTACGTTCTGCCTTCTGCTTCTTGCCTTTTACTTCTGACTTCTAACTTCTGCCTTCTGCCTTCGGGCGATCACCTACCCATAAACCCATTTCTACGTTGGTTGTTGCGTGAATGGAAAAATTGCCTCGCCGTATAATTGTTCGATATGAACAGAGCAGGTGTTCTTGGTTTCGTCCTGATCGCGCTCGTCGCAGGCGCTCAAAGCCAACCGAGCCAAAATCAGTCAGGCGAGAAGCCGCCTGCAGCCTCGCAGGTCCCGGTGATTGACGGTGCGGTCGGTCCCTGTTCTCTGGAATTGACGATCTTAGGCGTGGATGCTAAGCCGGTTTATAACGCGACCGTGAAGGTCCACATTACATACGGCTTTGGTGGATTTCATCATCTCGATCTTCAGGCCGGAACAAACGCTGACGGCAAGGTGAAGTTCACCGGCATGCCCATCAAAGTCCACAATCCGCCGCTCGAATTCGACGCCGCCAAAGATCAATTCGAAGCCTCTCTAAACTACGATCCAACTGACGAATGCCACGCCCAACATGACCTAAAACTCGAGAAGCCGAAACCGCCCGAGCAACAACAATAAGTGATAATTCTGGAGGCACGGGCGTCCCCGCCCGTGCCAGTACCAGCCTGTAGCCCAGATAGATTTTGTACGCGAAGTCGGCGTTTTACTTCACCATCTTGCGCCAGCTAAATACCTTACATAGCATATAGATACGCGCTGTATTCTCTCTATCCACTTCAGCTGCGTAGTCTGCTGAAGCTTGACAGCAACCCGCTAATGTTTGTACACTTAGCACTCAGATGGCCTGAGTGCTAACAATCGTCAACTCAGATTCATGCAATCAACAATCAAATTTTTAAGTAGTTCACAAACACCTTAGAAAAGGAGTCTGAAAATGGCTACGAAGTTCACCCCACTGCACGACCGTATCCTGGTTCGCCGGATCGAAGAAGGCGAAACCACCCGTGGCGGAATCATCATCCCTGACTCGGCAAAAGAGAAGCCGCAGGAAGGCGAAGTGGTTTCCGCTGGCAAAGGCAAGATCAGCGAAGAAGGCAAAGTTCGTCCGCTCGATGTAAAAGAAGGCGACCGCATCCTCTTCGGCAAATATTCCGGCACCGAAATCAAGCTCGACGGCGAAGATTTCATAATCATGCGCGAAGAAGAAGTATTAGGTGTTCTGAGCGGCGCAGCCAAGAAAGAGACCGCCGGCTCACGCAAGTAAGAGAGTTTACTCGTGACAATAATTCTGGGCCGTTGGTTTTCCTTAGTGAACCTTCGTGCCCTTAGTGGTTAACGATTTTGAACTTCTAGGAGAAAACGAAAATGGCAAAACAAATTGTTCACGGAGAAGAGTCCCGCCAGGCGATTCTTCGCGGCGTCAACGTACTCGCTGATGCCGTCAAGGTCACGCTCGGTCCCAAGGGCCGCAACGTCGTGATCGACAAGAAATTCGGTTCGCCGACCATCACCAAAGACGGCGTCACCGTTGCAAAAGAAATTGAACTCAAAGACAATCTGGAAAACATGGGCGCGCAGATGGTGAAGGAAGTCGCTTCCAAGACCTCCGACGTTGCCGGCGACGGCACCACCACCGCCACCGTTCTCGCCCAGTCGATCTTCCGCGAAGGCGTAAAGACCGTAGCAGCCGGCGCCAATCCAATGGCCCTGAAGCGCGGCATCGAAAAGGCAGTCTCAGTAGTCTGCGGCCCCGTAGATCCAAAAACCGGCGAGCGCGGCAAAGGCGAACTAGACAAATTCTCCAAACCCGTCTCCGGTGAAATGATTGGCCAGGTTGGGACGATTTCTGCGAACAACGACTCGACCATTGGCAACATCATTGCCGAAGCGATGAAGAAAGTCGGCAAGGACGGCGTCATCACAGTTGAAGAGTCGAAGACGCTTGAGACTCAGCTGGAAGTTGTCGA
>DATNAF010000161.1:0-7642 GCA_035572845.1 Terriglobales bacterium | reverse complement strand
GGGCAACGAGTGTTTACGGCACACAGTCAATTCCAACCTGGTCGCGCTGCGCAAGCCCGCGTGGGTCCGCAAGTTTATACCTGTGACATTCCCAGCCTGACATTGACTCCCGGCGAATACAGCCTGCGCGTATGGCTCGAGATCAACAATACCGAAGCCGATCTGATCAACGATGCTGTGCGGATTCGCGTTATCGAATCCGATTATTACGGCACCGGCAAAGTGCCGTGGAACGGCGCCTTTGTGCTAAAGCATCGCTGGTGGAATGAAAGCACAAAGTATCCGGCAAGCCGCAAGTAAACTTAGCTCGAAACGAGCTACATGCGCACGGTGACAAAATAATCGCGTGCGATTGGCTCAATACGGACCTGTTCCGGCGCAACGCTCGAAAACAATTCCTTAAGCTGCGGCAAGGTGTAAAGGTAAAGCGGGCAGCGGCTTTTGTAGCGAAGCTTGCGTTGCCAGGCGAGAATTCCGCCTTCCGCAGGAAAACTAAAGAATGCTTTTGAGTTGGTGACGCTCAGAACTTTTTCAACTGTTTTGCGCGGATCGGCCATGTAATCCATAAATCCCATGGCGATGGTGTAGTCATATTTTTTGTCGATAGGGTCGAGCAGGAAATCCTTGCGGGCAAAATGGCAACGGTTCGCCACGCCCGCAGACTGCGCATGCTGGCTCGACAGGTTAATCATTTCATCCGCGAAATCGATGCCGAACACTTCGGCAGCCCCGTTCTTCGCCAACGTGACGCTGTAATGGCCCGGTCCGCAGCCGATGTCGAGCACGGTTCGCCCGGCGATAGGAGAGCATCCTTCAATCGTCTTCTCGTAGCGCAGCCGCATGCTGGCCCGGAAATGCCGGTTGATCAGCCGATTCATGAAGGTGTTGCTATTGCCGTAGATGGCGTTGAAGTCACGCGCATAGGCGTGAAAAAACTCTGAAGTGCGATTGGTTGATGTGCTCATGCAGTCTCCGCTACTCGGTTATCGGCCGTTACGGTTGTCGGCTTGCGTCTTGTATTCGGCTGATTAATAAAGAAAGATGGATTTTCGGCGATAAATTCAGCAAAGGTTGTGACTTGGAACTCGTCCAAAATATGCCGGAGCTTCGGTTCCGTGGTCTTAAGATTAACGTAGGACTTGAAAGTACGTGTGAGTCCCAAACGCAGACGAGGATGACCGGGGTCGATTTCCCGTGGATGTATATAGAAAACTACGGGGCGATTCTCGCCAAGGACTTTCCGAGACATCTGCCGGACGACTGAGTACGGAAACAAGCGAAGATAACCGCCGCCGAAAAAACAAAAACGCTTCCCTAAAACTTCGGCCACAGTAATCGGAAATTCCATGAGCTTATCCGCAACCAGGTGCGGAGAGTATTTCTTCGTGTTCAAGCCACCGTGCTGACGGGGCGCAGGAAACACCGAAGAATCGTATCGAAACCCGGCTTCGACCAGCTTTTCAAAAAACCATGGCGTATCGGCAGTCACCGAAAACCCAGGGGCGCGATATCCGGTTACCGCTTGCCCGGTTATGCCTTCGAGGATTTCTTTGCTCTTGCGCGCATCTTCGAGGAACGCTTGCGGCGCCATTGTATAAATCAGTCGATGACCGTAGCCGTGAGAAGCAATTTCGTGTCCTCGGTTTAAAGCTTCTTTCACCAGATGCGGATATCTCTCTGCGACGTACCCAAGGAAAAAGCAGGTTACGTGGACATTTTTCTCGCTGAAGAGATCCAGAAGCTTTAGAAAATTCCGCTCTACGCAAGACGGCAAAGAATTCCACTGCGAGATGTCCGGCGCGGACTCGGCCTCCAGAATGTGGAACCAATCTTCAACGTCTACCGACATTATGCTCTTCATAAAATCATGCCCTCAGCGCTGATGCTTTTTCAGCCGCTGGTAATTCCGTTTCACGAGCGCTACTCGACGGAGCCACACGGCGAAGCACCTCATCGAATTCCGCGGCCACAGATGACCAACTGTAATGCTGTTCAACTAATTGGCGCGCGGCTGAACCCAGGCGCCGGCGTTCTCCCGCATCACCAAGCAACGCGCAAACTTTTCGTGAAAATTCTTCGGGACTGTCGGCTATCGATATGTCCACCTCGTCGCGAATGGGCAAACCTTCCGCGCCCAGGGTAGTGGAAACGATTGCCTTGCCCATGGCCATTGCCTCAAAGATTTTGAGCCGCGTGCCGCTTCCAATGCGCAATGGCACGACATAAACCGATCCGTCGCGCACATACGGGCGAATGTCATCGACCGTGCCGGTAACTTGAACGCCGGACTCCGAAGCCGCAGCGGATCGTAATTTTTCAGATGGCTTACGGCCAACAATCGTGAAGCTGACTTCAGGTATCTCTCGCCGGATCAAAGGCAGGATGGAACGCATGAAATAAAGAACGCCATCCTCGTTGGGCATCCAGTCCATCGATCCAGTGAACACCAGCGACTTCTGCTGCTCTTGCGAGTTGTCCGGACGGAAATAATTCGTGTCGACGCCAGTTGAAATAACCGTCATCTTCGAACGCTCAACAAAGTCGCTGAAAAAAGCTCTATCTGCTTCGGAAACGGTTAGCACATGCTCTGCCTTGTTCAGAAAATGTTTCTCGAAACGCATCATCTTCTGGTATTCGCCCCAGCTGGCCATTTTCCAGACAGGATTGCGGCTCACTTCAAAATGCCGCTTCCAGATCAGCGCTTCCACATTGTGGGTGAAAATCACCTTGGGACAGCCGACTTCCCACGGAATGGCTGCCGCAGCCACTACGAAATCGCAAATGATGACATCAAACTTTTCGCTGGCCAACAACTCACGCATTCGGGCTTTGACTTCCGGCCGGCAATATTTGGAAACCGTATGCGGCGATGAAGAAAATACATTTCGTATGAAACTTGCCAACTCCCCAATCCCGCGATTTGTGGCGATGGGCAGCGGCAGATTCACCACCCGGTGAAACATGCCTTTCAGCCCTGAATGCACGTCGCCGGAATGTGCAGCATAGAAATTGAACAGAGTAACTTCATGGGTCTTGGCCAGCTCTTTGACAATGGAATAGCTTCGGATCTTGCCTCCTATATCTGGAGGCACCAATCCGCCGGCTTTGACCCACAGGATCTTCATTCAGGATAGGTTCGGTCGTCCCGCGTACCTAATTAAAACATCCGCCGGGCCACGATTCACCTGGAAAACCGCACGTTAGCTGCCGGATATTAGGTTGCCAAGTGAAACACACTAAGTAGTTGTAAGTCAGCGATTTAGATGCAGGACACAACCTCGCCCAGTACCCTCCGAAGCACCATGTATGCAAATGTTTGCACACCGAGTCGGCGAGCTTACTCTCGCTTCCAAAATCCTGACCTTTAGATTTCAAATTCAGCAATTACGAATGCCGCAGCTTTTCTCTGCGGCCTTGGCGATAGCTCTGCGGTCTCGGCGGTTAAAAGCTTTTCGCCGCCTGCACATATGAATTGCAAGCGTTCGCGGGAAGCCCGTGCGGGAATTGGCCACGAAAACCGATACGCCTCCGGGTTCAAGCTCACGGGAGCAATTGTTGGTAAACGCTCAGGACTTCTTCCACGTTCCGGTCACTCTCAGCAACGATAGGGACCCGTCGCGGGGGGTCATCCAGAATTTTTTCCGCAGCCGCTACCAATGCATCGAGGTCCCGAGCAGGAACCAGATGGGTCCCCTCCGGGCGCATGCCATTGTCACTCGCAATCACGGGTACGCCAAAGTGCAGGGCTTCGCGTACCGAAATCGCATCGCCGTCATACCAGGTTGTGCGCAGCATGATGTCGCTGGACTGCATTGCCTTTATGGCGCCGCCATGCGCCAAGTCCCCGTTCAGCAAAATATGCTCGGAGTAAGGAAGCAGGCTACATTCCTTCTGTAAGACCGCATCAAGACTTCCTGAACCTGCAACCAGCAATCCAGCTTTGGGGTGCCTTTGTCGAATCACCCCGAGAGCTTTCATCTGCAAGCTCACGTCGTATTCAGGCTCCAGGCCGCCAACAGAGATCAGAACAGGATCGTGGTCGGCCAGAAAATTCGACACCAGTTCTGGAACAGAGCATTCGCCCGATGCGCTGGCGCCGAAACCCAGGAACGGCGAAATCACATGAATACGTTGCGCCTCTACTCCCAGATTTCGGAAGAACTGGGCTATTTCTTCATTGACAGCGATGAGCGCGTCGAACCGTCGCAGCACGAATGCCCGAAGCGTTCGCGCGTGAGCTGAGCGGCCATGTGGAGAAGATGGATAACCGCCGGAATGAAACGTGAAAACACAGCGCGTATTCGGAAAAGCAAAGCACGCTAAGGCGAGGGCGAGTTGGCGAGCCCATATCCGGCCACCGATATGCAGATGAATAATGTCATAGCGATGCGAGAGAAGATGCCAAGCGACTTCAACCGCATTTGAGGGATAATAAATTCCGTTTGCTGAAGGTCGGCGAAAACGGGTAAGGTTCACAACATCGCACGCCAAGCCGCGCTGGCGCAGGAAGTCCACCAGGGCGACAACGTGCGTTTGTACGCCACCATGGGGAGGCGGGTAAGGCCCAAGTTGAAGGATCTTCATCCTCGACTCTTGCTTTTCTCAACCGAAAGTGGGATGTCTGGAACTTGCGAGAAGTCCAGCGAACTGCCTGACAACGTGTTGACACCAGGTACTACTGATTGCGGCCCTCAAATGCAAGACGATGTTAGCATGCAACCTGTGCCGAACCGAGGCGCGGAAGGTGACATTAGTGCAACATGGTCACCGGTGAATTCCTGCTAAATTAATTGCTGTCCGTGCTCTGGGCCTTGAACGATGCTTGCATCCATAGTTCGACCTCTGCGGCTGGCTTCGTTGGCATTACTCAAAGGGTGCGGTGCGCTTAACTGGGCGCGCGACAGCCGCTGGCGGGACCAGCGGCTCCTGATACTTTGTTTTCACGGCATTTCCATCGAAGAGGAGCACCTGTGGCGCCCCGCCACCTATATTCATCCAGCACGGTTCGAGAAGCGTCTGGAACTGCTTTCGCGTGGTCGGTATCAGGTTTTGCAGTTGGGCGATGCGGTTGACCGCCTGTACCGAGGAGATTTGCCGCCGCGCAGTGCGGTAATCACCTTCGATGACGGCACCTATGACTTTCTCGAACATGCGTTTCCTGCTTTGAAAAAATACAACTACCCAGCCACGGTTTATCAGACCACCTACTATTGCGATTACGACCGTCCGGTGTTTCACCTGATTTCTTCGTATATGTTATGGAAAAAACGAGGCGAGGTGCTGAATGGCGGGGAGCGTTTCGGCCTTGCCTCCCAGATGGACTTGAGGACTGCAAGTTCGCGGCAAGCGGTCCTCGATCAACTGGTGAAACACGCCGAAGATCAAAGGTTGACGGAGCAGCAGAAGAATCAACTCGCCGAGAAATTGGCCGTTGCAATTGGCATTGATTACGCGCACCTGGTTCGCAAGCGAATTTTGCAACTTTTGCGTCCGAACGAAGTTGCCCAATTAGCAAGCGAGGGGGTGGATTTTCAACTGCACACCCACCGTCATCGCACACCTCTAAGCGAGACTCCATTTCGCCAGGAAATTCGCGACAATCGTTACAGTTTGCAATCCATGTTAAGCGGCCGGTCTACACGACACTTCTGTTATCCCAGTGGTGTTTATGAACCCGAATTTCTCCCCTGGCTTGAGGCGGAAGACGTCATTTCTGCCACCACATGCGATCCCGGAATAGCCTCCCGCGCGAGCAATCCGCTGCTGTTGCCGCGCTTTGTCGACACGAGCCATGTTACCAATTTGGAATTCGAAGGCTGGCTGAGCGGCGCCGCATCTTTGCTTCCGCGCAGAAAAAGACGCAGAGGAAATCGCCAGCAGGCCGCTGTCGTCGAACCATCCGAGGTGGACTATTCTTCGGTCGACAGTAAATAAGCAATCGGATCAAACTTAAACAATAAAACCTTTGAAGCCTGCAACCGAAACCTTGAAACCTTGTTATCGCAATGGCTGGGAAGATTGCGCAGCCAGCGATTGCTGATCATCAATCGCCGGCCGGGTAGAAAGCTTGTATCCCAACTTCGCCATCAATTCCCCCCAGGTCGCGTCGATGAGCGCCACGGAATCTGGGGGCAACTTCTGCTCCCAACCGCCGGCGCTGGCTTCCCCGACGAAGGGAATGTCCTTGCGATGTTTTCGGGTGCCGAGCCATTGGTCCTGATCTTTAACTTCCAGTTCGCGCATGCGCTGTGCCGAAGAACGTTCAATCACCTTGGTCAAGAGCTCAGGCTTTGCGTCCGCGCCGAGGAATGCAGCTATCCGCGACAATTCGCGGCGAGTGTCCTGTTTTAGATCTTCGTAGCGAGTGAGCTGAAAATTCTGGCTGTGGCCGCGAGTATAGATCCAACTGGCTACATTCTCTGCCCATGTTCCCCAATCAGCTGAAATCAACCGGCCACCGACGAAATCTGCGACGAATTGTTCGATAGGATAACCATCACGAATAAATCCGTACTTTCGGTGAAATTGATAGTAGGAGAGCGCCACATCTCTGGGGTCACGCACGACGTAGATGACCTTGGGATAGCGATGATCGAAATATTGGTGGCTCTTGAGAACCCGCGGGCGCGCCGTGCGCTTTAACGCACGGCTGGATAATGCAGCCGTATCGGGAACGAAACTGTCGATATTCGCAAACCCCACCTCAACTTCAGGGTGCAAAAGGTTCGCGATCAGAAACCGGGTCCAGGTATTCCCCGAACGCGGGTAGGAAACGATGAATGTATCGTCTGGGTACACCGCGACGTTGCGGTCGGCGATGTCCCTACCCAGAAGGTACTTGGCGACGCTTTTAAGTCCGAAGAGCATTTTATTTCCTGGTTGCGATTACGTGATACGCATTTTGATCTCACGCATCTTCGACGGCGGAAGCTACCAGACCCGCGTCAAATGGCTGCAGTTCTTGAATAGCAGCCAACTCTCCTACTCGTAATGCTCGATTGGTTAAAAAGACCCATGCCAGACCCAGGCCGTACACGATTCCGCCAACCACAAGTTGAATTCCCAGCTGCCAATAATTGTGGGCGACAAACCATCGCCTCATCAATAAAAGAACCAGGGCTAAGGGAGCGCTGACAATCATCGGTAACACGAACGCTTCCCGTAAATAAGTCCACAGGCGAATCCCAAGTTGCTTGCACAAGTGCCCTGGCATGAAAAACACCATAGTACAGGTGAGCGGAATCGCCGTTCCCAGAGCGTCGCCGATGATTCCATAAGGACGCACTAGCAGGATGCTCAGGATGAGGTTCGAAATCCCTTCGGCCAGAGTGACGAAGGCCCACGTGCGATGTTTGCTGATTCCAAACAGCACCCGGCCCGAGGCGGCTTGCGCCCACATGAGCGTGGAAGGAATTATTAAGATCACAAGTACGGCGTAACTGGTGGCGATGTATTTGCTGCCGACCCACACCTCGATGATCGACTTTCCCAAAATTAACAGTACAGCGGTGACGGGAAAAATTGTGAATGCGCACAGGCGATTGCCGGTTACAAAGACTTTCCGCAGATACTCCATGCTTCCCGTAGCTTCCGACTGGCTGGCCATGGGAAGAAAATTCTGCGCGAGCGAGGTGACTATCTC
>DATNAF010000160.1:0-7626 GCA_035572845.1 Terriglobales bacterium | reverse complement strand
TGGGCGACTCCGAGGTAGATTTCGCCGATTACCTTCCCAAGACCACAAAGAATGTCGATGACCTGTGGCGCGCACTGGAAGGATTCGTCAACTCCATCGACGATCCTCACCTGAAAACTCTGATTCAGTCTTTCATGTCAGACCCAGTCATCGGCGCTGCCTACCGCAATGCGCCCGCGGCCAAGACGCTGCACCATGCTTACATCGGTGGCCTGCTGGATCACGTGGTCTCGCTGTGCCGCTCCTGCGATCTGCTCTCCCGCAACTACCCGCAAGTCAATCGCGATCTGCTGCTGGCCGGCGCTTTCCTGCACGACATCGGCAAAATTCACGAGCTCAGCTATTCGCGCTCGTTTTCATACACCAGCCGCGGCCAGTTGCTCGGGCACATGATCATCGAACTCGAAATGCTGCAGGCAAAAATCGCGCAAATGCCGCACTTCCCCGATAAGCTCAAAACCTTGCTCGAGCACCTCATCATCAGCCACCACGGTGAATACGAGTTTGGATCGCCGAAGCTGCCCATGTTTCCCGAAGCCCTCATGTTGCACTATCTCGATGATCTCGATTCGAAAATGGAAAGCATGCGCGCGCATTTCGAGCGCGAGGCCGAGAACGATTCCAACTGGACCACCTATAACGCTTCGCTTGGCCGGACACTTCTAAATACCGCTAAATTTCTTCGGATCGAAGAACCGATTGCAGCCGCGGCTGCCGCCTCTTCAGCCGACAACGCGGTCACCGTAACCAATACAGGCAACGGCAATGCGCCTCAGGCAATCGAACCTGCGTTGCCGCTTACCGACGACCTCGGTTGATCCAGCGAAGTCATATGGACCTGTACTCCTGTGAGTTGCTGGTTCAGTTCTGATTCTGATATTCATCGGTGACACCGGAGGTGTTATGAGAGTGCACGTCGGAACGTGGATACTGAGCCTCACCCTGTTGTTTGCGATTGGTTGCAACAAACCCAGCCAGAGTAATAATTCCCAGACCCCAGATAATTCGCAGGCCACGAACAGTGCACCTGCGCCGGAAAATTCTGCACCACCGCAAAACTCCGCACCGCCGCAGCCCGTCACTATGACCATTCCTGCCGGCAAGGTACTCACCATCCAGCTTGCGGACGAAGTCGGCTCGAAGATCAGCCAGCCCGGCCAGACATTCGGCGGAACCCTCGCACGGGCAGTAATGGTAAACGGAGAAGAGGTCATCCCCTCTGGAGCCCGAGTTCGCGGCGAAGTCGTGGACGCGAAGGCCATGGGACACTTCAAAGGCGGCGCCCTTCTCGAACTGAAATTGGATTCGATCACCGTTAATGGTCAACAACTTCCTGTCAATACCGCGATGCTGACCCAAACCACCAAAGGGAAAGGCAAGCGCAGCGGATTATTGATCGGCGGCGGCGCAGGCGTGGGCGCGGCAATCGGCGCTCTTGCGGGCGGAGGCAAAGGCGCGGCGATAGGTGCGTTGGCTGGCGGAGGCGCGGGCACTGCCGGGTCGGCTTACACCGGCAATAAAGAAATCGTTCTTCCGGCTGAATCAGCGGTAGCTTTCACGTTAAAATCTCCATTAACGATCAGAAGATAGAAGGTAGTCGGAACTTATTTTTTCGGTCGGCCACGGGCATTCCCGGTAGCTGGCTAGCGATGGTTTAGCGTTTGGCATTCGACCTCTCTCGATTCAGCATCATCACTTTTGATTGCTACGGCACTCTCATTGACTGGGAGGCCGGCATCCTGGGCGCAGTCCGCCCCATTCTTTCCGCGCACAATGCCCATCTGAACGATGCCGATATTCTTCGCCTGTACGGCGAGGTCGAGGCAGAAGAAGAATCCGGTGAATACCAGCCTTATAGAGAAATTCTGCAAGCCGTGGTGCGAGGCTTCGGGACTCGATTAGGATTTGTAGTTTCAGAGCAGGAGCAGCAGTCGCTACCGAATTCGCTGCCCAACTGGAAACCGTTTCCTGACACTGTCGCCGCGCTACGCCCACTCAAGAAACAATTCAAGCTCGGCATTCTCTCCAATATCGATGACGATCTTTTCTCGTCGACAGCGCCCCAGCTTGGGATCGAATTCGATACAGTCGTGACGGCTTCACAGGCGCGAGCATACAAGCCCTCGCTCGATATTTTTCGCTTGGCTCAAAAGAAAATCGGGTTGCCAGTAGAGCAGTGGCTTCATGCGGGGCAGAGTATTTACCACGACGTCATTCCGGCGCAATCGATGGGGATTGCTACAGTTTGGGTAAATCGCCCGTCGCCGCTGCCCAACTCCGGCGCGGCAAAACCAGCCCAGGCAAAGCCAGACCTCGAGGTGTCGAGCCTCAAAGCGCTGGCTGATCTGGTCAATAAATAATTGGTGAACTAGGCGGCTGCAGTTCCGTGACTGTGAGCGTCGCGTTCCGAGAACTGCTTCATCGCGACCGGCACAGCGAACAACACTGCAGTGAATACCAGGTCTCCTGCCAGCGTTCCGCGGAAGAACGGTATCGCCATCGCGTAGCAGGTCATCAGTCCCGACAAGGTCTTCGGGTACATGTCATATGCGGCCCATACCGCAAAATTGCTGAGCAGGTAGAAAGAAACCGAAGCGCCTGCCGCGGAACCCATGATCCACAAAGGCTTGATGCGCCCGCGCAGACCGGAGCCGAGTCCAAGCGCTGCCGCATACCATGCCCACGTCACCACCAGGTCCCAGGTGAACGGATAGTGATAAACGAACCTGTTCAGCAACACGTCCGAGGCGGCCAGCAAAGCCACAGGAATCCAAAGCTCGCGTCGCGACCTATACGCGCCAAAAAACAGCAGCGATGCTGCGACCGGAGTAAAGTGCCACGGGTGCGGCATAAAGCGTACGGCAACGGCGAGCAGAATAAAAAGATAAGCCAACATGAATCACCTCGGCACTATTGATTCTGGAGCGTTACGGTCTGAACGTCAAGCCTGCAATTGGAATTTTGGCTACGCTGGCACTGATTTATTTCGGCCGTGCTGAACTAATCTCGACAACGTGGGGACAGCCGCCCTCGGATGTCCTGCGGAGCAACGCTCCGCCCAAGCTCACTCGATCGGCGGCACCTGCGCCCTTCTCCCGGATTTCTCGCCAACCACACGCAAATTCCTGTCGAGTTCAACTGTGGCTGCCAGCGTACTTCCTCCCCGCAACGGCGGATAGTCGTATCGCAAATCTCTGAAATGGACAGCCCAACCATCCACTGATGAGGTTTGAGTCACCAGCGGGTACTGCGCCCAGTCCAGATACACACGCCCTAAATAGCATTTTTTCGCAGCCAGCGTCACCGCCGTCTCAGGCGGCTTCGGAACAAACTCCAGTTCGCTGCGATTCAATTCGCCAGTACGCGAATCGATGTCCGCACTTGCGAAGAAATCTTTAGTCTCCGCTACTGCATACCACCGAAATATATTCCAGTAGTACGGATAAGCCGAAGCCCGCACCGGCCTTTCAGCCTTGAACCGCAGTTGCTGCAACGCGTAAACCGCTCTTCGATGTTCATGATCACGCACGGCATACAAACCGGCAACACAGAGCAACGCAATCACTGCAAACCTGCGTCCACGAGGCAAAGCCTTATGCCGGGAAAAAATTGCCGGCAGAACCAGGCCCGCGACCAGAATCACGTACAGCGCAGGCTCAACAATGAAAATAATGTCCCACGAATACCACTTCTCCCAAAAAGGCCAGAACGGCCGCACGCCGTAATTGTTGGTGTAATCGAGGAGAATATGGCTTAACCCGGCTATGTACGCAAAAAGAAATAGAAGCCCCCACCGCGGCGGCAAATTAGGAATCTTCGTTTTTCGCCCGCGTAATCGCCAGACGAGATACATGAAACCAGTAACAACGCCGCAGACGAGAATCATGCCTAGAAACGAATGCGTGAACCCGCGATGGTGCGCGAAGCCAACCACCGGCCCTTTGAATCCCCACAACACGTCTAGGTCGGGAGCTTCCGCCGCCAGCGTCATAGTCGCGGTAGCCAGCGCGGTTTTGCGGTTAAATCCGGCTCGCGCAAGAACTGCGCCGGTCAGAAAGTGAGTGATCGGTTCCAAGTGAAGTTTGTAACACAGGTTAGTTCATATCGAGGGACCGCAACGCGACAGGCCACGTGGGACAGCCGCCCTCGGCTGTCCGAATCGGCTCTGCCGATTCAATACATCGGATGATTTTTCGGCACCAGCACAGTCAGCGCGTCAGGAACCATTGACAACGTGATCGGCAGCCGTCCTAGCAGCTCCCCATCTGCCTCAACATAAATGTCTTCATCTTTTTCGCCAGCGGCGTGACGGCAAGTAACTTCATCCGCATGCGCCAACTCAATGCCACGTACATGATGCGATAAACCAAACATTCCGCGAAAAACATACGCCAGGTAAAGCGCCCGATTGCCAGTGCGGCAGAGCACCAGTCGCATATCGCTCCGCGCAAGAGACGCCCCAGGAGCCAGTTCCCGCAGCACTCCGCCAAAATGCATAATGCGCACCGCCAGCATCTCCGACAATCGGGGTTCGTGCTGGCGTCCAGCGCCATGGTTCGAAAACTCTGCCTCGAAATAACGCATGCGATGGGTCATCCAAAGATGTGTCGCCTTGGCGTAGTAAGCCAGCATGCCGATGCGGTCTTTAACAAGCCGATTGAGCTCATAAAAAAGGTGGGCATCCACGCCGACGCCGGCGGCCACGGTGAAATATCGCGCACATGGAATGTTGTTGAAGTCGCGGTATTCAATTTTGCCAACCGCGATTCTCTTCGGGGCTGCCGTCAACAGCGTTCGCGCTGCGCGTTCACAGGAAATCGGCAACCGAAGATCATGCGCCATGGCATTGGCAGTGCCGAGTGGAATGATTCCGAGAGCTGCATCTGTTCCAGCCAGTCCCTGTAATACATCGTGAACCGTGCCGTCACCGCCACACGCGATGACAGTGTCGAACCCATCGCGCAGCGCCATTCGGACCTGTGCGGCAGCATCAGATGCGGCCCGTGTGGGCGCAACTTCCACCTCAACCCCTGCCGCTCTCAGGATCGCAGCCGCCGCTTCCACGTCTTTCACGCGGTGCTTTTTTCTTCGACCGGACAGAGGATTGTAAAAAAGTGCGGCTTTGCGCATGAGCGGTGGAGTTTGTATGAGCAGGTACTCCCGCGAAACCTCTGCAATTGTACTGGAGTAAATAAGCGTACAGACGGTGCGTTAACAGACGATGAATTTCCGCCAGCCAGTGTCTGAGTTATAAACTCTGCTGCTTTTCCAGTCCGTTGCTCACGTCAATTACGACCACAGATACAATGTGACTTCGTGACCGTAACAATTCCATCTTTCGCGAAGATCAACCTCGGCCTGCGCATCGGTCCAGCGCGGCCGGATGGCTTTCACGATCTGCGCACGGTGTATCAGACCATCGCCTTGCATGATGACGTCAGTGTTTCGGTCGAACGCGGCTCAGGAATTGAAATTCGATGCGAAAATCCACGCGTCCCCAGCGACTCGACGAATACCTGCTTCAAAATCGTCGAACGCGCAATCCAGGCGCTCAAAGCCCGCGGCCGAATCGTCATCAAAATCGAAAAGCGGCTGCCCGTACAGGGCGGTTTGGGCGGCGCGTCGGGAAATGCTGTTGCCGCGCTGCTGGCGCTCGAGCGCGTTCTCCGAAAAAAAGTTCCTGCAGCCGAACGGTTGCGGATCGCAGCCGAAGTTGGCTCTGACATTCCTCTGTTCCTGATCGGTGGCACAATTCTCGGAGTCGGTCGTGGCGAGGAAGTCTATCCTCTACCCGAGCTGCCGCCGACAGCGTGTGTAATTGCCCTGCCCGATATCGCGATCTCCACTCCAAAAGCTTTCGCCGAGTGGGACGAAGAAGCCAAATTGACGCCCTCTACCCACTCCGATAGAATGTTGGAGTTCAGCCGTGAGATTTCTGCGTGGCTGAATGCGGTGCCGATTGGCCGCAGATCCGGTGTCTCCGCTAGAGGCGGAGGCCGGGCCGAGAACCTACTGCTCGACCTTGTCCGAACCGGGATTGAAAACGACTTCGAAAGGGTCGTCTTTCCTAAGTATCCCGAATTGCTTGAGGTCAAGCGTGTGCTCGAAAAGGCTGGCGCGAGGTATGCGTCGCTCTCCGGGTCCGGGTCCGCGATTTACGGATTGTTCGATTCCCAGCAGAAGGCCGCGGCCGCAGCAAAGAAACTGGTCCGGCAAGGAACGCGAGCGCTGGCAACGAGCACCTTGACGCGGCAACAGTATTGGAAAAGATTGCAGATTCAGATTGAGCATTAAGCGGGATTTCAGATTGAAGATTTTAGATTGCAGATTTAAGAACTGGAATCGGCATTTCAATCTACAATCTAAAATCGTTAAATCTGCAATCGATTTACTGGGCCGTCGACTAATGGTAGGTCAAGTGCCTTTGGAGCACTTTGTCTAGGTTCGAATCCTAGCGGCCCAGCCAGAAACGCAGTTTGAGTTAGTAGCTCTAGGCTGCGTGAGTTCTGAGCTTTGAGCCTCGAGCAACCTGGTTCTGTTCGCTCGACGCTCGTGGCTCACAAGCTAACGGCTAAGAGCTAATTGCTAAAAGCTGATCTTATGGCTACTCTCGCTACCGCGACCGAAAAGAAGATGAGCCCAGACGAGAAGCACGATCGCAAGCCGCAGCGCGGGCGTGTCGACGACAAATTCAAGATCTTCTGCGGGACGGCCAACCAGCCGCTCGCAGACGAGGTCTGCGCTTTCCTCGGCATGACGCGCGGCCAGGCTTTAGTGACGCGTTTTGCCGACGGTGAGGCGTACGTTCAGATCCAGGAGAATGTTCGCGGGGCCGACGTTTTTGTGCTGCAGCCGACTTGCCGTCCGGTCGATCAGCACTTGATGGAATTGCTGTTGATGATGGACGCGTTGAAGCGTGCATCCGCTCGTCGAATCACCGCGGTGATTCCGTATTATGGTTATGCCCGGCAGGACCGCAAAGACAGGCCGCGGGCGCCGATTTCGTCAAAGCTGGTGGCGGATTTATTGACCACAGCGGGCGCACATCGGGCCTTGATCGTCGATTTGCACGCGCCGCAGTTGCAAGGCTTCTTCAATATTCCGGTGGACCATTTGTTTGCGTCACCGGTGCTGGTCGACCATTTCAGGAAGTTGAGCCTGCCTAATCTGACGGTGGTTTCGCCGGACGCAGGCGGTGTGGAGCGCGCCCGATTTTTTGCTAAGAAAGTCGATGCCGCTCTCGCCATCGTCGATAAGCGCCGAGTCGAGGCCAATGTGGCGGAAGTTATGCACGTGATCGGCGATGTCCGGGGCCGTACTTGCCTAGTCATCGACGACTTGATCGACACTGCTGGCACGCTGGTGAAGACTGCCACGGCATTAATGGACAACGGGGCCACTGCCGTTTATGCGTGTTGTTCGCATCCGGTATTTTCCGGACCGGCAGTCGCGAACATTCTGGATTCGTGCATTCGCGAGGTGGTGGTGACGAATACCATTCCGTTGACGGAAGCCGCGCAGAAAGCGACTACACAGTGCGGCGGCAAGATTACAGTTCTATCCATCGCTGGATTGATCGGACGCGCGATCCAGTCGATTCACGAAGAGACGTCCGTGAGCAAATTG
>DATNAF010000159.1:0-14014 GCA_035572845.1 Terriglobales bacterium | reverse complement strand
ACCAGGAGACGGTAGTGCTCAGGAACTGGACGATTTTCTCATTGTCCTGAGGCGCCGGGGTTGGAGCAGGCGGATTGCCTTGGGCAACAGCTGTCGCCGCCATGGTAGCGATTGTGAGTACAGCTTTTCGCGCCGCAATTCTCATTTGTGTTTTTCCCCAGCGACAGACCTTCAACAGTTTAAATGTTCTTCGAATCGCAGCGAAGGCGGGCGGCTTTGATTAATTTTCTTAACTGTTAACCCAGGGTTCATCGTCCTTTAATTGTTTGGGCCTTCTAATCAGCGTGACGGCAAAACTTTCAGGAGAAACACAAATTGAGAAAACTTCTTCCGTTGTTCGCGCTGCTGATGCTGGCGCTCTCATCTTCGGCCCAAACCAAGCTCAATGCTGCCGGCGCGACTTTCCCGTACCCGATTTATTCTAAGTGGTTTAGCGAATACCACAATTTGCATTCGGATATTGAGATCAATTATCAATCAATTGGAAGCGGCGGCGGCATCCGTCAATTGCAATCTGGCACGGTGGATTTTGGCGCCAGCGACATGCCGCTGGATGACGCGAAAGCGAAGCAGATGCCAATGCCAATCCTGCAGCTTCCTACCGTGCTCGGCTCCGTGGTTCCGGCCTATAACGTTCCGGGAGTCATCGCAGAAATAAAATTCACGCCGCAAATTTTGGCGGGAATTTACCTTGGAACAATCACCAATTGGAATGACAAGGCCATTGCGGTCGCAAATCCTGGGATATCGCTTCCCGATAAGAGCATCGTGGTGCTGCATCGTTCCGATGGCAGCGGCACCACGTTCGTTTGGACAGATTATCTTTCGAAAGTTAGTCCTGATTGGAAATCGAGAGTAGGCAGTAACACTTCAGTAAGCTGGCCAGTTGGATTGGGAGCGAAGGGCAACGAAGGCGTCGCCGGCATGATCCGGCAGATGGAAGGCGGGATCGGATATGTAGAACTGATCTATGCCTTGCAGAACAAAATCACCTTCGGCCCCGTTAAAAACGCGTCCGGGAATTTTGTTAAGGCGAGTCTCGAATCGACCACGGCGGCAGCCGAGGGCGCCAAAATGTCGGCCAGTGATTTTCGCGTATCCATCACAAACCCACCCGGCAAGGAAGCATATCCAATTTCCAGTTTCACTTACTTGTTAATTCCAAAGCAGTGGAAGAACGCAACCAAAGAAAAAGCCATCACCGACTTCCTGAACTGGATGCTGGACCAGGGTCAAGGCATGGTGAAGCAATTGGACTACGCCCCGCTGCCGGACTCGGTAAAACAAAAAGAGGTGGAAGCAGTTAAAACGATCAAATAATGGTCGCAGGACGGCTGACTCTCTGTTCATCATCCTTTAACACTCGCATCATTAACCTTGTTGTTAGCGGTGCTCTGGACATCCAGAGTTGGCCGACAACCTTGAGGAGCAATAGCTCATGGGAGCAGCACGTGAGCGACAAATATCTCGAACAGCACCCGCAGGACGCATTCCAAAAAACATGCCGCCATCTGAATCATCCAAAGTCTCCCTTGTGACCCCGACGCGAGAGCTCCCGGCATGGAAAAAATCGATCATTAATTTGGATTTCGGCTTTAAGGGGCTGATGACACTGGCGGCGCTTGTCGTTCTCGGCATCGTTGGACTTATCGTTGCGGAATTGGTGCAAGGCTCCGCCCCGGCGTGGCAGAAATTCGGAATACATTTTTTCTTCGGCAGTGACTGGGACCCGGTCTCAGGAGGTTTCGGCGCGCTTCCATTTATCTTCGGGACAGTAGTTTCTTCACTGGTCGCGTTGTTTATTGCGGTTCCGCTGGCCGTTGCCGTGGCCGTCTTTGCCACTGAAATGTGCCCCCGCCCTTTGCGCAAAACAATTTCTTACGCCACCGAACTGCTCGCAGCAATCCCCAGCGTGATCTACGGACTCTGGGCGATGTTCGTTCTCGTGCCCATTCTGCGCGTGAGCGTTGAACCATGGCTAATGAAATATTTCGCATGGACTGGCCTGTTCGACGGACCAGCTTATGGCATTGGCATGCTGGCGGCAGGCGTGGTGCTGGCGATCATGATTATTCCAATCATCTCCTCGATTACGCGCGAGGTCTTGATAGTCGTCCCGCAACCCCAGCGGGAAGCGGCATTAGCGTTGGGAGCGACGCGATGGGAAATGGTCCGCATGGCGGTTCTGCGAAACGCGCGTGCCGGAATTATGGGCGCGGTCATTCTTGGCCTGGGCCGCGGCCTGGGTGAAACCATGGCCGTAACCATGGTGATCGGCAACAATCCCGCAATAGCGAAGTCGCTGTTGGCGCCCGGCTATACCATGGCGAGCGTCATCGCCAACGAATTCAACGAAGCGACCAGTGACCTGCACCGCAGCGCGTTGATTGAGATCGGCCTGGCGCTGTTTATCGTCACAATCATCGTGAACATTCTTGCCGGACTAATGGTTTGGACGGTCACGCGCGGTACGCCAGCGAGGACCAATGCCTAAGCGGCAAATCAGCCTGCGCCGCCAGATGACGGATTACTTCTTTACCGGGCTGGCCGCCAGCTTGTCGGTCGTGGTGGTCTGTACGTTGATCGCGATTTTCGCGTATCTGGTACTAAAAGGCGCCGGATCCTTGAACTGGTCCTTCCTCACTCAGACTCCAAAACCGGTTGGAGAAGTTGGCGGCGGTATGGCCAATGCCTTACTGGGTTCGATCATGATCCTCGGAATAGCCAGTCTGTTTGGAGTTCCAGTTGGAATTGGCGCGGGAATTTACCTGGCGGAGTATGGTCGTAATAGGTTAGGCCAATTGGTTAGGTTCACCTCAGATGTTTTGAACGGAGTCCCATCCATAGTCATAGGTCTGGTGGCGTACGGCCTCGTCGTCATACCACAAAGACATTTTTCCGCATTCGCAGGCGGCGTAGCCCTGGCGATTATGATGGTGCCCACGGTGACTCGCACCACGGAACAAATGCTCTTGCTGGTGCCGCAAGCAGTGCGAGAAGCGGCGTTCGGGCTGGGCATCCCGCAGTGGCGAACAACAATTTCGATTACCCTCGCCACCGCGCGTGGCGGCATTATCACCGGTGTCATGTTGGCATTTGCGCGGGTCGCGGGCGAGACGGCGCCGCTGATGTTCACTGCGTTTGGAAATCAGTTTTGGAGTTTCAGCGCCAGAGAGCCGATTGCCGCTTTGCCATTGCAGATTTTCACCTACGCCATCACTCCTTATGATGATTGGCATCGCCAGGCCTGGGCGGGAGCACTGACGCTGGTGATCCTGATCGTCGGAACAACCACGCTGGTGCGGTTCGTATTCATGCGCCGCATCTTGGGAGGGGCCCGCTAGACTATGGCTACCGCGGTCGAAGTTCGCGATCTAAAAGCATGGTTCGGGAAGACGGAGGCCCTGCACGGCATCAACATGTCGGTTGAAGCCAGACACGCAACGGCCGTCATTGGCCCATCCGGCTGCGGCAAGTCTACATTTATCCGTTGCTTGAACCGGATGCATGAGACCAATCCCGAAGCAAAAGCCGACGGCAAAGTTGAAGTTGGTGGGACGGATATTTACAAAATGCCGGCGGTCGATGTACGCCGTAAGGTGGGCATGGTCTTTCAAAAACCAAATCCATTCCCTACGATGACGATTTATGACAACGTCGCAGCTGGACTGAAGCTGAACGGCACCCGCAAGCGCCGAACGCTGGACGAAGTTGTCGAGCGTTCTTTGCAACAGGCCGCACTTTGGGATGAAGTGAAAGATGTGCTGAAGAAGAAATCGGGTGCAAGCCTTTCCGGCGGGCAGCAACAGCGTCTTTGTATTGCGCGCGCCCTGGCTGTAAGTCCGGACGTAATGTTGATGGACGAGCCGGCTTCGGCGCTGGACCCCATCTCGACGGCCAAGATTGAAGATTTGATTTTTGAACTGAAACAGAAGCTGACCATCGTGATCGTCACGCACAATATGCAACAAGCTTCGCGGGTTGCCGAATTTACCGGATTTTTCCTTATGGGTAATTTGATTGAGTTCGACAAGACGGAGAAAATTTTTACCAACCCGTCAGACAAGCGGACAGAAGATTACATTACCGGCAGGTTCGGATGACAAGAATTCGCTTTCATCGGGAGCTCGACGAGCTCAAACACCGCATTTTAGCCATGGCCGGAATGGCAGAGCAGGCTGTTGACCTCGCCGTTCAAGCGTATTCACAGCGTGATCCCGTGCTTTGCCAGCGGGTCATTGCCGGCGAAGCGGGAGTCAATCGGGCGGAGCGCGAAGTGGATGAGTTCGCCGTCGACTTGCTCGCTATGCAGCAACCCATGGCCATAGATCTGCGCTTCATCTTGGCCGTAATCAAGATCAATGCCGACCTCGAACGAGTCGGCGATCAAGCCGTCAACATCGTCCAGCGAGTTATGAATACCATTGAGCTGCCTCCTTCCACACTACCGGTTGATATACCGGCCATGGCGACGCGGGTCCGCGCCATGGTGCGCGATGCGCTGCGATCATTTATCGACGGCGATCCGGAGCTTGCCAAGCACGTGCTTGAGGCTGACGACGAGATTGATCGCATGAACCACGAGGCATTTGCAGCGCTCTCTCGCTACATGCAATCGCAGCCGGACGGCGCGGTCCAGGCGCTTGACGCTTTATCTATTGCGCGGAATTTGGAGCGGGTCGCCGACCACGCGACCAATATCGCGGAAGACGTAATCTTCTGGATTCGCGGCGCGGACGTTCGCCATGGCGCCGGCCAGCGCTCGGCAGGAATCTAGTATGGCTCAACCTATCAGTCCCGCAATTTTTATCCTCGAAGATGATCCGGACATTGCCGGATTGCTCAAGCATCATCTTCAGCCTGCAGGGTACGGCGTTTCGTGGTTTCCGACCAGCGCTGGATTTCTCGACGAGATGCACACTCGCCGGCCCGCGCTGGTGATTCTGGACATCATGGTTCCGGGTAACAGCGGGCTGGACGTGGCGAAATCCATCCGCAATAATTCGGCCCTGGCCAGCATTCCCATTGTGTTCGTGACCGCGCGAACCGCGGAATCAGACCGCTTGCGTGGTTTTGAAATTGGCGCCGATGATTACATAACAAAGCCGTTCAGCCCCAAGGAAGTTGTAGCACGCGTGAAGGCGGTGCTGCGGCGTTTTGAGCAGCCGATGAAAAAAGAAATCGTGCGCGCCGGCGACATTGTGATTGATACTGCAGCTATGCGTCTGACGGTGCGCAACGAACCGGTTGTGACCACCGCGACCGAATTTCGTCTTATCGAATTTCTCGCGTCCCACCCAGGCCGAGTATTCACGCGGAAGGGCTTGCTGGATGCGGTGTGGCAGGAGACCGCTTTCGTCACGCCGCGAATTGTTGATGTGTATGTACGCCGTCTACGGGAAAAAATAGAACGTGATCCGGAAAAACCCAAACACATTCACACCTCGCGGGGCGCCGGGTACATGTTCGAGGTCCGCAAGTGACCAAGCGCGTCTTTCTGAAGCTGCTTCTCCTCACCATTGTTGTCGTGGTGGTCTCAACCGCCGCACTGGACTTGTTTGTTCGTCGGCATTGGGACGCCTCGTTACGCTCGGAAGTAGATCGTAATCTGGAAGACAAAGTTCAAATGTTCGCTGCCCGCGCCAATCAGGAAGCGGGCACATTTCCCTTCCAGCAACTGGCAAACCAAGTGGCGGAATCCGCGCATGCTCGTGCAACCATCATTGATCGTTCGGGAAAAGTTCTTGCAGATTCCGAAGCCAACGCGCCTGAAATGGAGAACCACGCGACCCGTCCGGAATTTATTTCTGCTCTTTCCGGCCAGCCGAAACTGGATACTCGGACCAGTCACACGCTAGGAATCCCATTCCGCTATGCGGCGGCTCCAACATCCTTCGGCGCAGTTCGATTGGCATATCCGTTGTCTGCGATTATCCGGTCGGAGCGCCGGGTCCAACGAGAATTGCTGGAGGCGTCCGCTGTTTCGCTTTTGGTAGGGTTTCTCATGGCGTTGATCGCGGCCGAGAGTGTCGCGCGCCGCTTGCGAAAGATGGTCGTCTTCGCCCAGGAGATCGCCGCAGGAAATCTTTCAGCGCGACTGCCAGAGTCGGGCAGCGATGAAATCGCGATATTAGCCATCACGCTCGACAAGACCGCACGCCAATTGGAGACTAATTTTCGCAATCTTGAGAACAGTCGCTTGCAACTGGAAACTTTGCTCAACAGCATGGAAGATGCGGTGCTGGCAGTGTCGCCCAAGCGCGAGGTCGCCTGGTTTAACGGCGCCATGAAAAAGCTCGCGGCCAGCACTATTTCAGCAGGATTGCCGTTGATCCGCGCGGTGCGCGATCCAGATTTTCTGCGCGTGGTAGACGATGTTCTGGACCAGCAGAAGCCCCACAGCGCGACGCTTTTTTCTGTCGCTCCCGGCCGCACTTTCGGCATGACCTCCGCGCCTTTGCCCGATGGAGGCGCGGTTTGCGTGCTTCGGGACAACACAGCTATAGCTCGCGTGGAGCGCACGCGCCGCGATTTTATCGCTAACGTATCGCATGAGCTTCGCACTCCCCTTACCTCCCTGCTCGGATATACGGAAACAATGATCGATGAGTCATTCGATCCCAAGGCGCGCGAGTTTCTGGAAATCATCCGGCGCAACGCACAGCGTATGAGCCGGCTTACAGAAGACTTGCTCACGCTGGCCCGTGTGGAGTCCGGCGAGGACCGTTTACAGGAGACGCCAGTGTCTTCGCACGAACTGCTAAGAGATGCGCAAATCTCATTCAGCGAATTGACGCACAATCGCGGAGTCACAATTGAGATCGCCGAGTCGCATGACTTTGAAGTTGTTGCCGACAAAGAAGCGATTCACCAGGTGTTCGCCAACCTCATTGACAATGCCTTGAAATACGGGTCCGGTAGCAAGAAAATCGAAATCGGCGCCGTCGAGCAGCGCGGCGAAGCGGAGTTTTACGTCCGTGACTTCGGGCCCGGCATCCCCTCTGAACACTTGCCAAGATTATTCGAGCGCTTCTATCGAGTAGACAAAGCTCGCTCGCGAGAGGCGGGCGGGACTGGCCTGGGCCTGGCAATCGTGAAACACATCGTGCTGAACCACGGCGGACGCGCAGGCGTGAACAGCGAACTGGGACACGGCTCTGTATTCTGGTTTCGACTACCGCTGGCGGCAAACGCGATGGCCGCAGCGATCAATTCGGAGCAGAAAACTCATTTCTCGAAAGTCCAATAAGCCAATCAGTACGGCTTCTCGCCGGGATAATCCAATTCAAACAACGATTCCAGGCCGGTGCGCTGCAAAAGTTGTTTGACCTCGGCTGAGGTGAGCCTCGGTCCAGGCCGCTCTTCGGCATTCGCAAACAGATAGCCCACCGACGCCAACACCGTCGTGTGAAGACTCAACATGCGAGGATCGATGCGCTCGAAAGTGTCGATGATGGTGTGGTGCCGCGCATAGTAATCGCCGGGCTCGACCGCCAACGAATATGCGGGAACGCCAACTACCATGAATGATTCCTCGTCGGAATCGAAATCCGCGTCGGTGAATACGCGATCGGCGCCCAAGGGAGCCAGAGGTGAGATTAGCTTTTTGGTGCTGGATTCAAGGTCGGTGCGGCCGTAAAGCTTAAATCCAAGGGGAGTTTGAATGCCGGCGTCAGTGTTGAAAACTGCGCGAATCTTGTCCAATTCTGCTTTATGCCGCGCCACATAAGCGCGTGATCCGAGGTCTGATTGCTCTTCTCCAGAAAAGAATACGAAACGAATAGTATGCCGCGGTTGAATGTTCAGAGCTTTCAAAATTCGCGCGGCATCGAGAATGGTCGCGACTTCCCCGCCGTTGTCGTTCGCGCCCTCGGCGGGGTCCCACGAATCAAAATGAGCCGTCAGCAGCACCATTTCGCTTGGATCTTTTCCGGCGAGATCGGCAACCACATTCCTCTCAGGGACCGGTCCCTTGCTGAAGGAGTTCTCGACGTTCAACCGAATTTTCACCGGCCCATGATTAAGCAATCGTCGCAAAAAAGCTGCGTCTTCTTTCGCGATTGAAACAATCGGCAATGGCCCGCGCGGATAAATCAAAAATGCCGAGGTGTACAGCATGCGGTCGGGCTTGTCGGACACGATGAACATTGCGGCAGCCCCCGCGCTGGCCAGTTGACGCGCCAGCAAATGACGTGTGGCGACGTAATTCGTAGAAAGGCCATTGCTTCCCAAGTCCACCAGTACCGCCGCCCCGCGTACCCGCTCGGGCAAAGGCGAGTGCCCGTCGCCACTTCCGCCAATGTCAGCAACCGGAACTTCAACGGGTCCAGGCGTGCCCGGCGCCCAACCATACGAGGCTACATACAAATCGCGGCGCACAGGGCTGATCACCGCGCCAGTTGCCGTTCCGTGCTGCCAGCCAGGATTGATCGTGTAGTCCTCGAAATGCGCGTTGTCAAAGCCGGCAGTTTTTAATGTTCGGAGAATTAGGTCGGCAGTTGCTTTGGATTCGGGACTTCCGGTTATTCGACCACCAATGTTATCGCTTAACGTCTCAAGGAATTTCGATGCGCCTCCGCTCATCATCGAATATCCAACGATGCGCGCGAGATCATCTGGAGTTTCTGCTTTCGGAGCGGTCGTTGAAACTGCTTGCCCAAAGGCGCATTTGACCAGCAGCATCAAAACAAAAAACAGAGAAGACCGCATTCGCAACCCTCCGCGAGAGGCTATGAATTAAACGTCGAATGCTTAACCTGAGTACACCATCTCTACGATGGTGCAGTCGTCGTTCAGTGGCGTACTGCCGCAAAACTCAGAAACGGCATTCAAAATTTGCTGCACGCCGCCCTGTTGTGCTGCCGCTTCCAATCTCTCGTTGTCAAAGAAATCGCCGGCAGCATTCTCGGCCTCTGTGATGCCATCCGTGATCAGGACTAACCGATCACCAGCGTGCAGGCTATAGTGGTCACTTTCATAGGTAGTGTCGGCGAGCAATCCTACCGGCAAATTTCCGTGCGCCGGACGAATGACTTCATTGTTACAAATTAACAGCGGCGGTATATGTCCACAGTTCACATATTCCAGTTCTCCATCGTGACGTAGGCGGGCAATGACCACAGTGGCGTATTTCTCACCGATGCGTTTGCTGGTCAGGAAGCGGTTGGCGGAAGCTACGATGTCAGATAGTGGCATTCCAGCAGTCAACTGGGAGTTGATCATGCCCTGTAGGGTTGAAGCCAATATGGCGGCAGATACGCCTTTTCCCGCAACATCGGCGAGCACAATTGCGAGTCCATGAGCGGTGTTTACCGCGTCGTAAAAATCGCCGCCAATTGCCTTGCACGGAATATTCTTGGGATCCAGCTTCGCAAAGCTCACGTCGGGGATGGTCACAGCCATAAGGCTTTGCTGAATCGATGCCGCAATTGCCAGTTCCTGCTGATAACGTCGCGACTCTTCTTCGGCCTGCACTAAGCGCGCGTTTTCAATCAGCGAAGCGGCTTCGGTGGCTACAACGTGCAGGATGTCCCCACTCACCTTTGAAATATCGCGCGACGCAAATCGCGAATCTACATAGAGCGCACCCATGACTTCCCCCGTGGGTATTGCTTCTTTCAGTTCGCGACTGCGGGTTTGCACCTGCAATTTGCGAAGCGGAATGCAGATCACGGTGCGCAAATCGTAGGCGACGATGCTCTGGCGTCCAGAAAGGTCGAGCGAGCGACTGGTGTCGGTAAGAAGAAATTCAGAGTTCGAACGCAACGCATCATCAAGAATGGAATGCGAAATAGTGGTGTCGTCGATTAGCAGGTCGCCCTTGGAGTTCCGCCCCGCCGCCAACCGGAGCTGGGCATCGCCGTCTTTAAGGAAAACGTAGCCTCGATCGGCGCCAGTCAGTTTCAGGGTGACCTCAAGCAGGGTGAGCAGGATTTCGTCCAGTACCCCGGCGGTGTTCAGTTTGCGCGCAGCCTCTAAAAAGAACGTCAACTTTTCCAGATCACTTACTTCGCTGGATATTTGGATTTCCGAGATATGGCTGAGAAAATCACGAGCGGTATTTGAACTTTCGTGCGGAGGGTGAAAGATCGCAAAAATGGTGTCGCGCGCGCCGAACTCCACCCGATCGTTGGGTTCCAGCTGCTTGCGCTCCACGCGTTCGCCGTTGACGAACGTACCGTGCTTGCTGCCCTGGTCCTCAACGAAAATTTTGCCGTTCTCAGAAATGAGAAGAGCGTGATCCCGGGACACGCGAGGATCGGCAATCACCAGGTCCTTATCCATTTTGCGCCCCACGCTGAACGGCGTGTGATCGAGAGCGAACGTCCTCTGCTCCGGACCGTGGACAAAGACCAGACTCGGAAAAATGCCCGAGCTAATGGCCGGGATCGTGGTTGTACTTTGAGCAGACATTGCGGCATAAGAATAATGCCAGCAAATCGCGCCTGCGAGAAGGGGCATTGCAAAACACGCGGACGCCAGTCTTACCGGCGCCCGCTGTACCGCCGCAGAGCAATTTTTGTCTTAGCTGACCTTACGCTCCTGGGTCCGGCTCTCCTGTGACGGAGAAATCCGGCACGTGGTGCAGGCACTGGTGATTTCTTTCCGGCGCTGACGGAGACGGTCTTCAAAGTTCGACCACCGTGAGCCGATTCCGGTAGCGTTAGCGGCTATATTGACTTCGTTAGAGCCGGCCGGAATGATGCGCGAGTTCACCTCGGCCCGTTCGCTGGGCGTAAGCTGGCTACCGATGGATCCGGACTGGGCGGGCATCTCAGCCGGTGTAGGTGTAATGTCGCGGTCGGAACCGTGACGATGCTGCACTGGGCCCCCATGCCATGATTCATCGAACTTCTTCTCGTAATTCTTCCATTTCTCATCCGAGTCCAGGTCGGACTCATTGTAGGGCGGAAACTTTTCGATTTGCTGTTTATCCGCATTCACCGCGAAATCGCCGTCGTGTTCAGATGAATTGCGCAATTGACTAGGCGGAACCAGGAATTTCTTGGTAGAAAACCAACCGCCGGCATCGACAACAACATACTTTATGGATCCAGTCGAGTGATCGAAAATTACGTCGTCAATCTTCCCGAGTTTCTCGTCATTCCTGCCATAAACAGCAGCGCCCCGAATATCCTCTTCGGTGTTGAGGTCCTCAAACCGATAATCCCGTAACAGGCCACAGTGGGACATAAACCCTCCTAAAAGGAACTCACAAGCTGAGTTCCCGGATTATTAAATTCCTCGCGCGCATTAAGATGCCGGGCCGCTGGCACGCGACCACTGTGCACTGCAGAGAGTAATGGATTGAATACGTCCGGCAGGGCTGGCTGAATTCCTCGTCTATAATCAACCATAAGTGTTCCCTTAAAAAACAATGCATCTGTATCCCTTTCCTGCTCTCTTCATCGGCGGCGATATCGTTGATCTCGTCCGCGAAACGGGACCGGTAGCCCAAGCGGTCCTGGTGATACTTCTAGCTTTTAGCCTACTTTCCTGGTCCATCATTCTTTCCAAATGGAACATCGTCAAACGTGCTCGCGTCCAGAGCGGCAGGTTTCTGCGCGCTTTCCGGCGAGCGCAGCGCTTGCAGGATATGGGAGCGGTTTCAGAGCAGTTTCGCCCGAGCCCGTTGGTTGGCGTATTTCAATCGGGATATCGCGAATTTGAGCGCCAGGTAGGATCGTCTGGATCTCTGCGTAACCCGCTCGCCGTGCAGCGCGCCATGCAGATCGCATCTTCTGAGGAAATGACCCGTTTCGAACGCAACGTTCCCTGGCTGGCAATCACTGGCGCGGTCACGCCGTTTGTCGGATTATTCGGTACAGTGTGGGGAATCATCGATGCCTTTCACGGACTCGGTACCAGCGGCGCTGCAACCCTGCGAGCGGTAGCGCCTGGTATTTCCGAAGCGCTCATCACGACCGCTGGAGGATTGGTTGTCGCCATCCCCGCTGTTATCGCCTACAACCTGATTGGCGGCTCTATTCGCGACTTCGCTGCGCGCTGCGACGACTTTTCTCTGGAAATGCTGAATGCCGTCGAACGACAGCCAATGGCCTCGCGGGTAGCAGAGGAGGTTCGGCGGTAATGGCATTCACCGCTGCCAACGGACGTACCCAGATTGCTCTCGCGGACATCAACATAACTCCGCTGGTAGACGTCGTGCTGGTGCTGCTCATTATTTTTATGGTTACGGCGCCGGTTCTGCAGTCCGGCATTGAAGTCGCTGTTCCCAAAACCCGCACCGTAAAAGAAATCACCGAAGAGCGAATGGTGATCAGCATCAACAAAAAGCAAGAAGTTTTCCTGGGAAACGATCCGGTCAACATTAACGAGATCGGCGCTAGACTCCGGCAGAAAGTCCGCGATCCGCAACATCAATCAATTTTTCTGCGTGCCGATGAAGATGTGCCGTTCGGCGCTTTCGCAACGGTGATGGATGCTGTGAAGCAGTCGGGAATTACCAATGTCAGCATCGTGACCCAGCCGCTTGAAACCCATGCCAACCGGTGAGATTTTTTTTGAGCACGAACGCTGGGGGCACAACCTGGCGTGGTCGGCGGCGCTGCACGTCGGGGTCACGGTGGCGATCATCGCTTATGCTTTCATTGCACACAGCGGACACACCAACGATTGGGGCGCGCCTGGGGGCGGGAGTGCGATGGGGGTTTCGCTGGTGAGCAACATTCCGCTGCCCGCAAATCCGGTGCAAACGCAAAGCGTATTGGCCACCGAATCGAAAGGAGTTTCAAAATCGCAACCTAAGCCTGCCGTCGAAGAGCCGGAGGCCATCGCGATTCCGCAAAAAAATGCCAAGAAGAAACCGATTCATCAGCCCACGGAAACACTCCGAAAGCCGCAGCCGGAGCCGCAGCAGCAAGCAAGCAATGTTGTTCCGTTCGGCGAAGGTGGCCCGGCAAAATCATTCAGCGCGGGCGGGGCAACAGGGGGGATCGGTATTACTGGAGCCGGCGATTTCGGATCGCGTTATGGTTGGTACGTTCAAATCATTGAGCAGAAAACGCAGCAAAGTTGGCTGGCATACGAAGTCGATCGACGTATCAGTCAAGCACCCAAGGTTTACATTACATTCGACATTCTACGTGACGGCCGCCCGACGAACGGCCGCGTGGAGCAGTCTAGTAGTTTTCCGTCTCTGGATATTTCGGCTGTAAACGCGATTCGACGAATTAGTACCTTCGGTCCACTGCCGGCAGATTACGCGGGCAGCAAGGTTTCAGTAGAGTGGTATTTCGATTACACCAAACGATAGGTTGGATTGAGATTAATTATGCGATTCTTCTTTCCGGAATACAGGGTCACGAAACTGGTCGGCAGATTCATGGCTGTTGCTCTCATATTGCTTTCCTGGGCTGCGCTGGCTAACGCGCAAGACTGGGTGAAAGGCGGCGTCGGTTTAGCGGCAGAGAAGATCCGCATGGCCGTTCCCGACTTCAAGGCCTCTAGCCAGGATCCCAAAAATGCCGAATTGCTGAAAACTTTCGACGATACTCTGTGGAATGACCTGGATAATGCCGGCATTTTCGATATGGCATCGAAGAGTTTCTATCCACTTGGGCAGGTCGGCGCTCCTGCGGACGTGAAGTTCGAAGCCTGGAGCGCTGCGCCAGCGAACGCCGCCATGCTGGTATTCGGAAATCTGGGTGCAGCCAACGGCAACGTGACCGTGCAGGGCTGGCTTTACGACGTAAAGAACACCGCCTCGCCGCAGGTGCTGGGCAAGCAATATACCGACACGGCGACAACCCAGTCCGTGCGCACCATCGCTCATAAATTTGCCGACGAAATTATTTTCCGCCTCGGTGGTGGGATCAACGGTATCGCGGAAACTCAAATTTATTATGTGAGTTCGCGCAGCGGCCACAAAGAAATCTGGGCGATGGATTACGACGGGGCCAACCAGCATCCCATCACCACCTTAGGATCGATTTCCCTTTCGCCTCATATTTCGCCCGATGGCTCGCGGCTGGCTTTCAGTTCTTTCACCGGG
>DATNAF010000158.1:0-2487 GCA_035572845.1 Terriglobales bacterium | reverse complement strand
TTCAGCAAATTCGTGTACTGGTTCTGAAGAAGTACCTGATGCCGCAGCAAATCACGCTGGCGAATCGCAAGACAATAACTAACCCACGCTGTCCGCAGCCGATCACGGACCTTCCATGCGGTGTTGTCGAGTTGTAAGTGGCTGGCAAAGCTCAGATCCTTGGCTGCGGTCACCCGGTAGCGGCGTTTCCCCGCTGTCTCGATGGGAAAGTCCAGGTGCATCGTAACCAGAAAGGGCGCCTCCGGCGCCGTTTCATATCCGGACTCCGCGCCGACCGAAGGATTCGGCTTCATCGCAGCAGTCTGGATCGCCGCCTGTGCCTCGGACAACTGCTGGCGCGCGACATCGAGGTCGGGACTGAAATACCAGGCAGCAAATGTCAGCGTGCGAAAGTCCCAGGATCGTTGAGGCCAGACAGAAGGATGATATTGAACTGCGGATTCCATCCACGCCCGCAACTCGGGGTCGTCGAGACGCCGCGATTCAAACTTGGCAGCTATTGCCGCCGGTGAAACGGGCACAGCATGATACTTGTACGGCGCACATCCTGAAAGTAATAGAACGACGGAGACTAAGGCCGAGGCTGTTTTCATCGGTACTCCTGCGACTGCGGTATTGAAGGACACGAGCAGGCGTAGCTCGCGCGTGAACGCAAGTCAGGAAAAGCGATGAACTAGATTCGGAGTAGTGAGAGGCAGTTGAAGGGAGGCGAACTTGAAGGCTCGGGTGCCGAACCGCGGGTTGGCAAGCATTCAGTAGGCGCGGATATTGGGGAAATAAGGAGTTGCACAAGCAATGCGATGTTGAGCAGTGGAAGCCCGGTCGCCATTACTCGGAGATTAAAGAACAGAAGCGCGCTTGCAACGACAACGGCGGATTCCGGATCGACGAAGAACGGCTGTGTGTCGTGCAAAACACGGATGTCGAACACCCCATAGAGCAGCGCGAAAAGCATGATGCCAATTGCGCCCAGCAGAAGAAACGGGATGATCTTTCGCGACACACTTTTCTTGTACATCCCGAAACGATTGCAGGTCAAACATGCCGAGTTTGTACAACATGGCAGGGCCGCCACTCTTTACATATCTTTACATGGGTCGCCATACAAGCCCCCGGTGCCAATCGAGTTGGCTGGCTGGAATCCGCGATAACAGCGGATTGTAGAAGAATCGATGTACTATCAAAATGGCAGCATAGGATGAAGGCCATTCGCCAATTCGCTTTAATTTTTGCGGTGTGCCTGCCGCTCGTGGCGCCGGCGATGGCCTGCTCTCTTCCCGGCGCAAGAATGACTCGTGCGGAGATGGCTTGCTGCAAGCATATGACTGCCGAGTGTGGAAATGCTGCAATGCCCGTTTCGCACGGCTGCTGCCATAAAGACCTGCCCGTCCTGGGGCATTTCAAGGGGGTTCCGACAAGCAGCTCGCATGTCATAGTGGCTGCGAGTGTCGCTGGGTTCGGAGCAGCACCCACTGTGCAGCTCATTGCATTGGATCGCAGTTCCGCTCCGCGGTACGAAGCCTCACCGCCGCAGTCTCCGCCGTCGGCAATCTCCATTCTTCGCATCTAGCAATCTCCAAATCTCCTGCTTCGCGTGGCCGGACCGGCGCATTTCTGCGCGTGGTCGTGCCATTTCTCGAAATGCACTTTGAGATTGGAGAACCTTATGCTCGTGGTCCGGCTTTTGACCACCGCCCTAGCATTGACGATTCCATTCGCCCTCTTTGGACAAGCGAGCGCGGCAGGCAGCGCGCCGACCCCGCTTTCCGCGCTTCTTGCCGAGGCGAACACGAATAACCCGCAAATTTCCGCAGCCGACCAGGGTTGGCAGGCTGCAAAGGAAGTCCCGCGCCAGGTATCTGCACTGCCCGATGCGACGTTTACGTATCAGCAATTCAGCGTGGGCAGCCCGAAACCATTTGCGGGGTATACCAACAGCAACTTTTCCTATGTGGGGATCGGCGCGTCACAGGAGCTTCCATATCCGGGCAAGTTGCGGCTACGCGGCGAAGCGGCGCAGCGAGCGGCGGACGTAAAGGGCGTGGAAGTGGACGCAACTCGGGCAAGCATCGCAGATGCGGTGAAGTCAGATTATCTGAAGCTGGCCTATTTGCAGATGACGCTCGGAATTCTCCAAGAGAACGAGCGCGTTCTCGAACAGATCATCCGCGATGCCACGGCGCACTATGAAGTCGGCCAAGGCTCGCAAGCCGACTTATTGCAGGCGCAGGTAGAGAGGACAAAGCTTCTGCGCGAGATTACCAGCCACAGCGAGCAGACCGAACTGGTTGAGGCACAACTCAAAGGCATGTTGAATCGGGACCAGGATTCTCCCGATATCGTGACGGAGCCTCTTACCGAGACTCCCCTGCAATTAACTTCCGCCGCATTGTTGCAATTGGTTCGGGCGCATAACCCGGAAGTCCAGGTAGATGCCAGTGCGGTTCGTAAAGAAAATGCCGCGTTGAAGTCCGCCGAGCGGGAAGG